>CAYQRG010000032.1:0-13938 GCA_964419645.1 uncultured Eubacterium sp. | reverse complement strand
GCCGGGGTGGCAGCGGTACCCTGAACCGGCAATCCGCTATAGCCGGGGTGATATTCTGCTGAGGGTTTCTGGCAGCAAAGCAGCCCTTTATAAGTGGCGATGAAGCTTGGGTCTTGCGCAATAGAAATTTATGAACCGGGTCAGGTCAGGAATGGAGCAGCCCTAAGTAAACACTTTTATGTGCCGCAAGGGTGCCTGGGCCGAGTTAACTGTAAAGGTAACGTTTGAGGTCAGGATTCGAAGCAGAATGCTCGGTTTAAAATGAAAAAGAAATATCCTTCGGGAATCGCTTTATAAGCTGGAAAGAGCGCAATAATAAAGAAAAGCAGGAGCCAAACGTCTCCTGCTTTTATAATGCACACGCCCGCATAAGGAATATAGTCGCTTGCAGCGACATGCGGGCGGCGCGACGAGTAGGGAAAAACCTTCCCTACTCGATTAAAAATTTCTAAATAGAATCAAATTCATCTAATACTTCCTGCTCCGGTGCTCTTGTCAGAAGACTTACGATAACGATAAATGCACAGGCAACTAAAAATGCAGGAAGCAGTTCATAAATATCCCATGCGCCACCAATTGGTCGCACCAGATATTTCCACACAAATACCATGATACCGCCGGAGATCATGCCACAAAGAGCTCCGGTTCTGGTGGTTCTCCTCCAGAACAGAGAGAACAGCATAACTGGGCCAAAGGATGCGCCGAAACCTGCCCAGGCAAAAGATACAATTGTAAAAATAGAACTGTTCGGATCTCTTGCAATAAAAGCTGCGATTATTGCGATAACTACAACTGTCAGCCTTGCAGCAAGCATGGTGCCTTTTTCTGATATTCTCAGGTGGAGCACATCTTTTAAAATGTTTTGAGAAATACTGGAAGATGCTGCCAAAAGCTGGGAATCTGCCGTTGACATGGTGCAGGCTAAAATGCCGGAAAGGATAATGCCGGCTAAGATAATAGCCAAAATACCGTGATTGCTCAAAATCTGAGAAATCTTAATCAGCAGTGTTTCAGAATCGGAACCACTTAACTCTTCAATGACTCCTGCTTTCGACATGCTATATCCGATAATACCAATGAAAATAGCGACAGCCATAGAAATGACTACCCAGATGGAAGCAACTCTTCTGGAAAGGCTCAGCTTGTCCTCATCTTCAATAGCCATAAAGCGCAGGAGAATATGAGGCATTCCGAAATAGCCAAGTCCCCAGGCTGTGGTAGATATAATGGTGATAAAGCCATAGCTGTTTGATGAATTGGAAACAGCGTCATATGTATTTGTCATAGACAAATATCCCGGCAGCTTAGAAGCGTTATCGATTACAACATCAATTCCTCCGGCGGACTGTACCCCGAAAAATACTACAATAACCAAAGCCAGCGTCATAACAATACTCTGAATAAAGTCCGTTGTGCTTGCAGCCAGAAAACCGCCCAGAGCCGTATAACCTACGATAACCACTGCACTGACTAACATGGCCGGAATGTAAGGAACGTCAAACAGGCTGGAAAACAGCTTGCCGCAGGCAGAAAAACCAGATGCGGTGTAAGGAATAAAGAAAATGATAATAATAATTGCAGATATTCCCAACAAAGCATTGCTCTTATCCCTGTAACGATTGGAAAAGAATTCTGGAATTGTAATTGCATTGCCGGCAGCGGCAGAATAGCGGCGGAGGCGTTTTGCAACAATCAGCCAATTCAGATAAGTGCCCACAGCCAGTCCGATCGCAGTCCAGCCTACGTCAGCGATACCGGAGATGTAGGCAAGTCCCGGAAGCCCCATTAAAAGATAGCTGCTCATATCAGAGGCTTCTGCGCTCATGGCAGTTACTAGCGGACCTAGTTTTCGTCCGCCCAGATAGAAGTCGTTTACGTCATTGTTCTTTTTGGAAAACCAGATACCAATGCCTACCATGCCAAGGATGTAGACAACGATAACCATAAAAATTCCTAGGGTTGTTCCACTCATAATTTCCTCCTCTTCTTTATATAGAATAGTTCTGATAGCATAAAGTGACATGTCATTATAGCATTTTCTGAAGGTTTCTACAATGAAAAATTGATTTCCATAAAAATTTGTCATATTTATTGACAAAACAATATTATATAATGTATAGTATCAATTACAAAATAGTATTATACGAAATAGGGAGTGATGGGATGGGATTTGGCATAGGGGCAACTTTACTGGATGCGATTGTCCTGGCAGTTGTCTCAAAAGAGGAAGAAGGAACCTATGGCTATAAAATCACGCAGGATGTCCGCAGGGCGATAGAAATATCAGAATCTACATTATATCCGGTACTTAGACGCCTTCAGAAGAATGAATATCTGGTCGTGTATGATGTGGAGTGCGGCGGACGAAACCGCAGATATTATAAACTGACCAAAGCCGGTGCAGTGAAATTGAAAGAATATCAGATAGAATGGAAAGACTATTCATCGAAAATATCAAATTTATTATCGGGAGAGGAGCAGGTATGAACAGAGATGAATTTCTAAGGCAGTTAGAACAACTGCTTTGTGATATACCGGAGAATGAACGCCGGGAAGCCATGGAATATTACAGGAATTATTTTGAAGATGCAGGGCCGGAAAAAGAGGCGCAGATTATAGAGGAGCTGGGTTCGCCCCAGGAAGTGGCGGCCAGTATCAAAAGGAATCTGTTTGGAGAGGATTACGGAGATTATGATTTTGTAAAAGAGGAAAAGCGGCAGAATATATATGAGAATCCACAGGATAAAACGATGAGGAACGTTGTGATTGCAGTGGTCATCCTGTTGACATTTCCTCTGTGGATTGGTCTTGTTGCCGGCGCCTTTGGGATTCTGATTGGAGGAATTGCAGCTGTTTTTGCTGTTGCGGTCGCTATGATTGCCGTTGTGTTTGCTTTTTTCGTAGTAGGATTTGTACTTTGCGGAATTGGCGTGGCAAATGTATTTACGGGATTTCCGGCAGTGGGGCTGGTCCTTGCGGCAGTGGGAATGTTTTTATTGGCCTTTGCCGTTTTGGGAATGATTGTGATCGTATGGCTGGTGGGCAGAATATTACCCTGGACCTTACGGGCGATTGTCCGTTTGTGTAAAAGACCATTTCAGAAAAGAGGTGCTGTTATATGAAAGGATTTACAAAAATTTGTTTGTTAATTAGTTTGATTTTTCTCTGTGTCGGAGCTGTGTGCCTTGGTATCGGAGCGGCGCTTGGCAGCGGTTTGCGGGAAGTGTGGGCAATGGCAGGAAACGGAGAGCTGGATGTGGGCAATCTGCATTTTGGCGGCTGGAATATTCCTTATATTATTACAGATGACATTTCGGATGAGGAGCTTAAGATAGAAAAAGGTGTTGTAGATGAGAAATTTTCTCCGCAGGAAGTAGAAAATCTGGAAATTAATATAAAGTATGGCGCAGTTTATGTGACAGACAGCCAGACAGATCAGATTGAAATTTCCGTAGATGCGCCGGAGCGGAATTCGTATCAGTGCGGATTGAAGGGCAGGACACTGAAACTGATTGATAACACACCAAGATATCGCTGGAATGCTTTGCGAAATAATAATAAGATAGAAATCACAATCGCGATACCAAAGGGGACTGTATTTGATGAAGTAGATCTTGCTACGGATGCAGGCGGAGTAGAAATTTCCCATGAGCTGGAAGCGCAGGAAATTCATTTTGATCTGGATGCGGGAGAATTAGTTGCAGGAAAAGTTACGGCAGCAGACGAATTTTCCGCTGATGTAGATGCCGGAAATCTTGAAATTGAAGAATTTGCAGCAAAGTCACTGGAGGTGGACTGTGGTGTTGGAAGGGCAAAACTTTCCGGGAGCGTTTTGGAAGAGGCGGAAGCGGATTGCGGCGTCGGGCAGATTGTATTACAATTAACAGGCCGGGAAGAGGATTACGATTATGACGTAAATTGCAGCCTGGGTACTGTCAGCATTAACGGAACCACCTATACCGGCTTATCCACAGACAAAGAAATTGATCACCACACAGGAAGAACAATCAGTCTGGAGTGCGGTGTGGGAGAAATTGAAGTAAACGTAGAGGAGGAAGAATAGAATGGAAAAAAGATTATATAAATCAGCGACAAACAGGGTGCTTTGCGGTGTGTGCGGCGGCATCGGAGAATATTTTAACATTGATCCTACCATTGTCCGGCTGCTTTGGCTCTTATTAATCTGTGGCTGGGGAAGCGGATTGCTGATTTATCTGATTGCGGCAGTTATCATTCCGGACTCGCCGAAACAGTTTTAGCCAATGGAGCTTTATAAAGACGGGGCAGTGATTCCCCTTGGAAACGGAAAGATTCGCATTTGCCGGATAAGAACCCGGGATAAAGAACATATTCGGGTATACAGAAAGCAAAGCGAAGAGAACGAAAATATTCTCTGTATGGTTTCCGGCATTGAGAATAATCCGGAGGCTTACCGCATGGCAGCAGTTGGCTGGCTGAGGGAATATGCAAGGACTGAATTGGCGAAGAAAGTGATGCTATTTGGAGAGCGGATGAAGGTATCTGTAAATCGGATTGTCATAAAAGAGCAGAAAACCCGCTGGGGTAGCTGCAGCTCAAAGGGAAATTTGAATTTTAACTGGAAACTGGTGTTGATGCCGGAGAGAATTATGGATTATGTGGTGGTGCATGAATTGGCTCATAGAAAACAGATGAATCACTCGCCGGCGTTTTGGAGGGAAGTGGAAGTCGTATTGCCGGATTACAGGGAACGGAGACAGTGGCTGCGGGAGCATGAAGGCGAATTTATGAAATATTGACAAAAATAAAAGTCCACAGGTGAATACACATCTGTGGACTTTATCCTTGAGCGGAGATGGTGGGAGTCGAACCCACGCGCCCTTGCGGACCTATCGCATTTCGAGTGCGACCTCTTACGACCACTTGAGTACATCTCCGTGTTTCCATGAAAAACTATAACACATAATGACATTCATTTCAAGAAGTAGAACTTTTTATTGTAGATAAAAAAAATATATATTATAATAGTTCTATCAATACTATTTTTCCAAATATTATAAGAAAGGACTGGAGGAATTATGAAAAGAATCGGTATGTTGACAAGCGGAGGCGATTGCCAGGCATTGAATGCCGCAATGCGCGGAGTAGTAAAAGGATTGAGCAATAATGTGGACGGGCTGGAAGTTTACGGCTTTTTCGATGGCTACAAAGGCCTGATTTACGGAAAATACCGTTTGCTTACTTCCATGGACTTTTCCGGAATTCTGACAAAGGGCGGAACCATTTTGGGCACCTCCAGACAGCCGTTTAAATTAATGCGGGAGCCGGATGAAAACGGTCTGAACAAAGTAGAGGCCATGAAACAGACTTATTACAAGCTGAATTTGGACTGCCTTGTTATTTTAGGCGGTAACGGAACACAGAAGACAGCGAACCTGCTTAGGGAAGAGGGATTGAATATCATTCATCTGCCCAAGACGATTGACAACGATATTTACGGAACGGATATGACATTTGGTTTCCAGAGTGCCATTGATATTGCAGCAGACGTTATTGACTGTATCCATACAACGGCATCTTCCCACAGCCGTGTATTTATTGTAGAAGTTATGGGACACAAAGTAGGCTGGCTCACATTGTATGCCGGAATTGCAGCAGGTGCAGATATTATCTTGCTGCCGGAGATTCCATATGATATTGACAAGGTAGTAGCGGCGATCCAGAAGCGTTCCAAAGACGGAAAAGGATTCACCATACTTGCAGTTGCAGAGGGCGCAATCTCTAAAAAGGATGCCAAACTCAGCAAGAAAGAGTACAAGAAAAAACTTGAGAACAATCCGTATCCGTCTGTATCTTATGAAGTGGCAGAGCAGATTAAGAAAAAGACAGGAATCGAGACAAGAGTTACCGTTCCGGGACATACACAAAGAGGCGGAAGCCCCTGTCCGTACGACCGCGTGCTTTGCAGCAGACTTGGAGCAGAGGCAGCTCAGGCGATCATTGACGGAGATTTCGGTAATATGATCGGTGTGAAGTCCAATAAAATTGTAAGAGTGCCGTTAGAAAAAGTAGCCGGCAAGCTGAAAATGGTAGAGCCGGATTCCCAGATCATCAAAGAGGCTAAATTCATGGGAATCAGTTTTGGAAATTAGAATAAGTGAGGAATCGTCATGTCTTATACTGCGCTGTACAGAAAGTTCCGCCCCCGGGAATTTTGGGATGTAAAGGGGCAGGACCATATAGTTACTACATTAAAGAACCAGATTAAGGCCGACAGGATTGGACATGCATATTTGTTTTGCGGAACAAGAGGAACCGGTAAGACTTCCATTGCCAAGATATTTGCAAAGGCAGTCAATTGCGAGAGCCCGACAGATGGCAGCCCCTGTGGAGAATGTGCCTCCTGCCGGGCTGTTGCTGCGGGCATTTCCATGAATGTAATTGAGATTGATGCTGCCTCCAATAATGGTGTGGACAGTATCCGTGAGATCCGTGAGGAAGTCACATACCGCCCTACGGAGGGCAGGTTTAAAGTCTATATTATAGATGAGGTGCATATGCTTTCTCCCGGAGCTTTTAATGCGCTGCTAAAAACATTAGAAGAGCCGCCGGCCTATGTCATTTTTATATTGGCTACCACAGAGGTACACAAAATACCGGTTACAATTCTGTCCAGATGTCAGAGATATGATTTTAAGCGTATTTCGGTGGAAGTGATCTGTGGCCGGTTAAAAGAACTTTTGGAAAAAGAGCAGACGCAAGCAGAAGAAAAAGCCCTCCGCTACATTGCAAAGTCAGCAGACGGAGCGATGCGTGATGCGTTAAGCCTGTTAGATCAATGTATTGCCTTTTATCCGGGGCAGATGCTGACATATGAGCATGTTCTGGAAATCTTAGGCGCGGTAGATGCAGAGGTATTTAGCAGATTACTCCGCAGTATATTAAAACAGGATATACCAAAAGTTATGGAAACGGTAGAAGAGCTGACCGCCGGTGGGCGGGAGCTGGGGCAGTTTGTAGTAGATTTTATCTGGTATCTGAGGAACCTGCTGTTGTTAAAAAGCTCTGATGAAATGATTGAAATTCTGGATATGTCTTTCGAGCAGATGAGTAATCTTAAGCAAGAGGCAGAACAGATTGACGGAGAAACGTTGATTCGGTATATTCGGATTTTTTCGGAGTTGTCCAATCAGATCAAATATGCCACCCAGAAGCGGATCTTGTTAGAGGTTGCGTTGATCAAGCTTTGCAGGCCGCAAATGGAAACGGATTATAGCTCGTTGATTGGCCGTATTGAGCAGCTGGAAAAGAAATTGGAAAGCGGCTCTATTGTTGTTTCGGCAGATGCGCCTTTGAAGACAGAAACCAAGGCACCTTCGGTAGAGAAGAAAAAGCCCGTTTTGTCAAAAGCATTGCCAGAAGATATTGAGCAGACAGTCAGAAACTGGAGAAATATCCTTTCCGAGATGCCGGGGCTTTCTAGAAGTTATCTGAGCAAAGCAAGGCTTACAGCCGGGAATGGCAACGAATTGATTTTGGTGTTTGAAGATGAGATGGCAGCAGGTTATTTTGGCAGGGAAGAAGAACGAATGCAGCTGGAACATACGATAGCACAGCAGATCGGCAAACAGGTGTCGGTGATAATCAAAGAGAAGGAACAGAATCAGTCCTTTGAAGATAATTATATAGATTTAGAACAGGTGATCCATATGGAGATCACCTATGAATAGGCAACAGGAGGTAAAAATAAAATGGCAAAAAGAGGTGGATTTCCAGGAGGAATGCCCGGAAATATGAACAATCTGATGAAACAGGCTCAGAGAATGCAAAGACAAATGGAAGAGGCGCAAAAAGAGCTGGAAGAAAAAGAAGTGACAGCATCTTCAGGCGGCGGAGCAGTAGAAGTGACTGTGTCTGGTAAAAAAGAGATTACTAAAATCAAATTGTCCGAAGAAGTAGTAGATCCGGATGATATTGAGATGCTGGAAGATTTGATCATGGCAGCTGTAAACGAGGCATTTCGTCAGTTGGAAGAAGTTTCCGCGGAGTCTATGGCGAAAATAACAGGGGGAATTGGCGGCGGCTTAGGCGGCATGCCCTTTTAGAGGCGGTTTTTTATGGATTATTACAGCAATCAGATCAACCGGCTGGTGGAGGAACTGGCAAGCCTGCCGGGAATCGGAAGCAAGTCTGCGCAGCGGCTTGCATTTCATATTTTAAATATGCCCAAAGAAAATGTAGAAAAACTCTCTCTGGCAATTACAGAGGCCAGGAATAATGTACAGTATTGCAAAGAGTGTTTTACTTTGACAGATGATGAGTGCTGTCCCATTTGCAGAAATGACGAACGGGATCACCGTACAATTATGGTGGTGGAAAACAGCAGAGATTTGGCGGCATATGAAAAAACTGGTCAATATAAAGGCGTTTATCATGTTTTACAGGGAGCCATTTCTCCTATGCTTGGCATTGGTCCTGGAGATATTCGGCTGAAAGAACTGCTGCAGCGTTTGCAGCAGGAGGTGGATGAGGTGATTATTGCCACAAACTCAAGTCTGGAAGGCGAAACAACGGCCATGTATATTAGTAAACTGGTGAAACCCACAGGAATCAAAGTGACACGAATCGCCAGCGGTGTTCCGGTGGGAGGAGATTTGGAATATATAGATGAAGTGACATTACTTAGGGCATTAGAGGGAAGAAAAGAATTATAAAGGAAAAGCACGTTGGATTTTAGAATCTGACGTGCTTTTTTGTCGATATATTTTTCCTTCTGCTACCAAGGATTTGCAAAATATTCAGTTCTTTTATGCTAAGGTTAAAACCAGAAGCTAGAAAAGAATGGGACAGGCTGTGACGGTGGAAGTCAGAATAAAGGAAGAAGGAGTAGGATATGATCGAAATTATACAACAGACGGTAAAAACAGAAGAAAATCTGGAAAGTAAACTTCCTAAGAATATACGTCAGATTGGAAATCCGGAAAAAGATTTTCGGATTTATATGGAAGATTATGTTTATACATATCTTCATCCTGCACAGATTCCCAACGTGGAAATTGGCATTTTACCGCGGCTTTTGATACTGGTAGGAGAAATTAACCATTTTTCTGACAGAAGCTGTGCATTTATCAGTGGAGCCATTCAGGTGGAAAATAAGGAATATCCGGAAAGTTTACCGGAGTTGAATGAAAGAACCTGGCGGCGGATACATACAGAAATGCAGCGTTTTTTTGACAAGTGTGACATTGTGGGCTGGGTATTGGATGTTCCGGGCAATGCCCTTGAAATAACGGTCGAAATGGAAAATATTCACCGGCAGAATTTTGTCAATCAGTTTCAGTTTTTCTTTTTAATGGATTCAGAAGAGAGAGAAGAGGCTTTTTACACATGGAAAGACGGGAGGTTGGCCAGAAAGGACGGATATTTTATTTATTATGAAAAAAATCCCCAGATGCAGGAATATATGATTAGCAGGCGGGAGGAACTGTATGGGGAGAAAGCACCAAAGGAAGAAGTGGAGGATCAGGCGGCAAAAAATTACCGGGCGATGATGCAGGAAAAGAAGAAACAGGCTTATAAGCGGGGGACAGGAATTTTATCTTATTTAAGTTCCATATTAATGGTGGTAATTTTGTGCTCAGTCAGTGTGCTTCTCTTGAACAATATCAGACGAATGGATGATATGGAACAGACAATATCCGTAATGTCTATGGCAATGGAATCTACCGAAGAGGAAAAAGAAAATGAGGAAAACCATGTTGCAGTAGAAACAATCAAAGGCAATATTCTTCCGGTGGATGAGGACATTTCGACAGAAGATACATCTTCTGATCAGGAAAATTCCCAGGAGGAGATGCCGGTAGAGACTTTGCCGAAAGAGTCACCTGAAAATGCTAAACCGTCTGATACGGCAGCGGATGCGCAAGAGATTCCGGAGGAAGAAAATGCATCGGATACGATGCCGTCTGCTGCCGAAACGGCAGAGGATTACCAAAAACAGGGATACTACATTGTACAGGCAGGGGACAGTTTGCGGCAAATCAGCTACAGCATTTATCAAAACTATACTATGATAGAGAAAATCTGTGAGGCGAATGGAATCGAAAATCAGGATTCTATCTATATTGGACAAAAAATTATCCTTCCAGAATGAAAGATGTGTTATAATTAAGAACGAGTTTATACATTTAGGAGTAAAGAGAAATGGCGGACATAAGAAAAGAAGAATTTCGGACAATAGAAACAGATCTGGAAGAGATGAGAGAAAAAATACGAAAACATCGGAGACGAATTGTAATTCGTATCGTTGTAGCAGCAGTCTCTGTTGCAGTTATCATTGCGGCGGCAGCGATTTATTTTCAGTTAAAGGAATATAAAGAGTATGAAGTAAGCTCGGAAATAGAGCGCAGTGACAGTGAAGCGACAAAATACGAAAATTTTTCGGGAAATATCCTTCGATACAATAATGACGGTGCTGTTTATGCAGATTCCGCAGATAACCTGATTTGGAATCAGGCCTTTGAAATGCAGAACCCCCATGTGGATATTTGTGAAAATTATGCAGTGATTGCTGATTTGCAGGGGACGCAGATTTACATAATGAATACCGTCGGTATGCAGGGAGAGATTAAAACGAACAGGCCGATTGAAGGCGTGTGCATAGCAAATCAGGGAACGATCGCAGTACTGACTCAGGCAGACGGAATCAGTTATCTGGAACTTTATAACAGAAAGGGAGAAAATCTTGCCTCCGGAGAAATCCATGTGGCAAATAGCGGTTATCCTTTGGATATTGCCCTTTCCTATGATGCAAATAAGCTGGCGGTTTCCATTTTGGATATAGGGAAGGGGAAGGCCCAGACAACGATTGCTTTTTATAATTTCGGTTCTGTGGGGCAAAATGAAATTGACAATATCGTGAGTAGTTATTCCTACGATGACACAATCATACCGGAAATTGATTTTGTCACAAATGACAGAATGATCGCATTTGGAGACAACAAAGTAATTCTTTTTGAAGGAACACAAAAACCGGAAGAAACCGAATCCTTAAAACTGGAAAAGGAAATTAAGAGCATATTTTTCGATACAGATTATTTTGGACTTGTGTTTAACAGCGGTGATGCAGGCAATCGTCATAAAATGGAAATTTATGATATGAACATGAAATTGCGTTTGGAAAAAGAATATACCATGTCATATCAGAATATAGAGTTTTTGGAAAATCATGAAATTTGTATTCGGAACGAATATCAGTGTGAAATATATACGCTGCGTGGTACAAAAAAGTTTGCATATAAATTTGATGATGCATTATATAAGATATTTTCAAACGGCAAAGGAAGAAGATATACTTTTATTTTAGACGGCGTCATGGAAAAAGTCAGATTAAAATAGGAGGTATCTATGAACGGGTTGGAAATATTTGTATTTGGCGTCATAGCGGTCTGTGCTCTGGTTGGATATATTACAGGATTTCTGCGGACCGTATATTCTCTTTTTGCCGGAGCGCTGTTGCTTGTTTTTGTAACATGGGCGACTCCTCAGGTGGCAGTTTTTCTGGAAGAAAATACGAGTTTTGGACAGGTTGTACAGGATAAGTGTGTGGACTACATAGAAAATATTGCAAGGGAAAAGATTAGTGAGGGGGCAGAGGAATATCAAAAAGAACTGCAGTTGGGTTCTGCGGGGTTACAGAGCTTGTTGCCAGAAGAACTATTGGAAGGGATTGTCGGCTATGCTGCAGATGCAGCGGGAGATGTGCTAGAAGAGGCCGGAATCTATGAAGAGATTGCAGGAACTGTCTCTCATTATATGATAGAAGGACTTACTTTTTTGCTGCTGATGCTAATTGGAGGAGTGTTGATTCACTGGATCGGGCGTGTGCTGGATTTGGCAGCCCGCTTTCCTGCTTTGAAAGGACCGAATAAAATAATGGGCGCCGTATTAGGGGCAGCAAAAGGATTGTTTTTGGTGTGGATTTTCTTTTTTATTCTGACGATGCTTGGAGGAGGAGAATCACAAAATCCACTTCTTTCTTCGATAGAAGAGAGCAAGGCTTTGCTTTTTTTGTATCAGAATAATATTTTACTCTGGATCATTATGAGGTTTATGGGGTAAGATGTCAAAATCAGTAAAAGAGAGGCCGGAAAAAGATTTTTTGGCAAGAGGGTTGACAAGAGGATAGGAGTATGCTATTATCTGACCGTAACAAATTTGTAACAAATGTAACATTTCTGAATAAAAATGTGTAAACATAATTAATAAGTTAAACATATTTCATTCAGAAATTACACTTGGAGGTTAGATAATGAAACTAAACAAAAAAGTGGTTGAAAGCATGACAGTAACATCAGCGATGCTTGTTATGACGACGATCACTGCATTTGGAAGTTCCACAGAAGAGAGTATCAGCAATAAGATAGAAAGGACAGCATTAAACGAGAACGGCTCAGCAGGGATTATTCACGAGTTGTATAACGAAGAGATCGGTATATTAAGTGAAAATAATATATGGATGGCAGATATTGAAAAAGTACAGAAAGATATCGTCGGAAAAAGTAGTGAAGATTCCTTAGATACGATAAGCGGAGTTGCTGAAATCGGGGAGCTTGCAGCAGAAGCGGTTACCAATATGGAAAGCAGTGAAGCAGCAGTAGAAACGGCAGAGGCACAGGAAACTGTTACAGAAGTTGCACAGCTGTCTCCGGAAGAGCAGGAATGGGAAAAACGGGTTATGGCGGATGTGGAAGAAGAAATGAACATTCGTACAGCACCGGATGAGAATTCCGAAGTAGCCGGTAAATTCTACCGGGGAGATGTGGCAGAAGTTATTTCCACAGATGAAGAGTGGACACAGATTGTTTCCGGTAATGCCACCGGATATGTGAAAAATGATTATCTGGTTTACGGTATGGAAGCAAATGATCTTGCCAATGAAGTTTGCAGTGTATACGCAACCGTAAATACAGACGGACTCAGGTTAAGAAGTGAACCAAATGAAGAGGCCGAAATCGTTACTACAGCAAATTCAGGTGAAAAGCTTAAAGTAAATAAAGAAGTAGAAACAGATGAGAACTGGGTTGCAGTTTATACATCTGATGCCACAGCATATGTCAGTGCAGAGTATGTGGGCGTTGAATTAAATCTTGGAACTGCATTAAACAGTGAAGAAGTAGCAGCCAAAGAAGCTAGAGAAGCTGAGGCAAAAGCAGCCGAAGAAGGAAAGAAACCGGCAGTTGCAGCAAGTACAGATGAAGTTACACTGCTTGGAGCTTTGATCCAGTGTGAGGCAGGCAACGGATCTTACGAGGGTATGGTTGCAGTAGGCGCGGTAGTTATGAACCGTGTAAGAAGCGGCGGATATCCGGGAAGTATCTCAGGTGTCATCTACCAGGGTGGACAGTTCCCACCGGCGCTTAACGGAAGTGTTGCAAATGTTATGGCAAGTGGCGTAAGAGGCGCATGTTTACAGGCAGCAAGAGAGGCAATTAGCGGAACAGATAATACAAACGGAGCATTGTCATTCCGCAGCGCAGCATCCGGAGCATCCGGAACCGTGATCGGAGCGAATGTATTTTTCTAGTTGTAATCTGAAATCATTTATAGTAGTATGTTAGTTATAAAATATAGCTGACATACTACTTTTTTAGATTATGGAGGAATGCATATGATGTATATTTCAGTGTTGGGAAGTTTGATCATTCCGATTGTTTTGATTGTTATCGTGCTTTTGATCGCAGCAAGCTGCATCAAAATTGTTCCCCAGGCACACGCAGCGGTAGTGGAATGTCTGGGTGCATACCGGGCGACGTGGAGTGTGGGAATTCATTTTAAGAGACCTTTTGTAGACCGTATTGCCAGAAGAATCAATTTAAAAGAGCAGGTAGTAGATTTTCCACCGCAGCCGGTGATCACAAAAGATAATGTAACGATGCAGATTGACACGGTAGTATTTTT
>CAYQRG010000031.1:0-14090 GCA_964419645.1 uncultured Eubacterium sp. | reverse complement strand
AAACAGATCAAAAAAATCCGCCAAAGGCTCCGGATTGTAGGCACAGGGACCGCCGCCGATGACAAAAGGATCTTCTTTGGTCCGCTCCCCTGCCAGCAGTGGGATCTGGGAAAGGTCTAAAATCTGCAGTATATTGGTATAACACATCTCATACTGAATCGTAATGCCCAGGAAATCAAACTCCTTTACCGGATCCTGGGATTCCAACGCAAATAAGGGGATCTGCCGCTCTTTTAAAATCTTATGGAGATCCGGCCAGGGGGAATATACGCGCTCACAGTAGACATCTTCCCGCCGGTTAAACATATCATATAAAATCTGGATTCCCAGATGTGACATTCCAATCTCATAAACATCCGGAAAACACATACAAAAACGAATCTTTGCCAAACCGGCATCTTTCATCACTGCATTTACCTCGTTTCCGATGTAGCGGGCCGGTTTTTCAACAGTCAATAATATTTCATCCTCTAATGCTAATTTTCTCATGCTCTTCTTCCTTTTTAAAAAGGCATTGACTATTTCCTTTCAAATAATCAATGCCCCGTTGATTCATCTAAAACCTTACGTTAATATAAGCTTTAATCTCTTCTACACACTTTTCAAAGCCAAGCTTGCTGCTGTTTAAACAAAGGTCATAATTTCTCGCATCCGTCCATTCACGGCCTGTATAATGCTTATAAAACTCCGCGCGGTATTTATCGGTTTTGGCAATGAACTTTTCCATTTCACTTTCTGTCATGCTGTTCTGCTCCATTGCCCTTGCAAGATTAAATTCCGCAGATCCGTGGACAAAAACGCTGACTACATTCTTATAATCTTTTAAAACAAAATCCGCCGCACGTCCGATGATGACACAGCTTTCTGTCTCTGCCAGCCGCTTGATGACTTTTGCCTGATAATTAAACAGATTCTTGGCCGATACAAAATCACTGCTGTCCGGCGGGATCAGGTCTCCGGTATAAATATCCGTGGACATGCGCAAAAACGGACTGTTCTTTAGCTTTTCATCCACTTTCCGAAATAATTGTTCATTAATCCCGCTTTCTTCAGAGGCCATTTTCAAAAGATTGCTGCCATAGCAGGAAATCCCCAAATTCTTTGCCAGCATTTTACCTATGGTTCTGCCGCCGCTTCCATACTGCCTGGCAATCGTAATTACTACATTTTCCATAATCACTGTCCTCCTATTCTCCAAGATATGCCTTCTTAATGGAATCATCATTCAACAATTCCTTTGCATCTCCATCCAGAACAATTTTACCGGTTTCCAGAACATAGGCTCTGTCTGCAATGGAAAGCGCCTTCTTTGCATTTTGCTCTACCAAAAGCACCGTTGTGCCGCTCTTGCTGACTTCTTCAATAATATCAAAAATCTGATTCACCAGAATCGGGGAAAGTCCCATGGAAGGCTCATCCATAACTATAATCTTCGGGTGGGACATCAGCGCCCTTCCCATGGCAAGCATCTGCTGTTCACCGCCGCTTAAGGTTCCGGCAAGCTGGTTTTTTCTTTCCTCCAGCCTTGGAAAACGTTTATAAACCATATCCAGCGTCTGCTCGATCTCCGTTTTGTCTTTTCTGGTATAAGCGCCCATTTTCAAGTTTTCATATACCGTCAGTTCTGCAAAAACTCTTCTGCCTTCCGGCACATGGGCAATTCCAAGGGATACGATTTTGTGAGCCGGAATTTTTGTGATATCCTGTCCTTCAAAGATAATGGAACCTTTCTTCGGAGACAGCAGGCCAGTGATCGTATGCAGAATCGTCGTCTTTCCTGCGCCGTTGGCGCCGATCAATGCAATGACTTCTCCTTCATTTACCTCAAAGGAAACGCCTTTGATCGCCTGAATCATTCCATAAAACACTTCAATGTCCTTTATTTCAAGCATTGCCATTTTACCGTCCCCCTTTACTCTCCTAAATATGCTTTGATGACTTCCGGATTATTTAATACATCTGCCGATTTTCCTTCTGCCAACACTTCCCCGAAATTCAAAACGGTAAGTTCCTCACAGATGCCGGATACCAGCTTCATATCATGCTCAATCAAAAGTATTGTCATATGAAATTCATCTCTGACAAAACGAATCGTTTCCATTAATTCCTGTGTCTCATTTGGATTCATCCCGGCAGCCGGTTCATCCAAAAGCAGAAGTTTCGGTTCTGTCGCCAAAGCTCTTGTAATCTCTAATTTTCTCTGTTTTCCGTAAGGCAGATTGGAGGCAAGGAGATCTGCCTCTTTGTCCAGATCAAATACGGACAGCAGTTCCATTGCTTTTTCATCCATAGCCTTTTCTGTTTTAAAATACTTGGGCAGCCTTAAAATGCCCTCTAACGTAGAATATTTGTAATGATTGTGCAGTCCGACTTTTACATTATCCTTGACAGAAAGATCTTTAAAAAGACGGATATTCTGAAACGTCCTTGCAACTCCTGCTTTGTTGATATCAATCGTCTTTTTCCCTACGATATTTTCTCCGTCTAACAGTATGACTCCTTCATTCGGCTTATAAACTCCTGTCAAAAGATTAAATACGGTTGTTTTTCCTGCGCCGTTGGGTCCGATCAATCCATACAGACATCCTTTTTCAATCTTTAAATGAAATTCATTAACCGCTCTAAGACCGCCAAAGGAGATTCCAAGATTATTTACCTCTAACAATGCCATATCTTACGCCTCCTTTTTCTTACTGCGTTTGAATTTCGCCATATATTTTTCCCGCCATTCAATTGCTTTCGGGCTCCAGTTAAACAGCATCATAACAATTAATACGACTGCATAGATCAACATACGATAGTCGCTTAATCCACGCAGCAGCTCCGGCAATAACGTCAGAATAATTGCAGCTATGATGGAACCCCTGATATTTCCGATACCTCCAAGCACCACATAAACAAGGATCATAATGGACATATTATAGCCAAAGTTCTTCGGCTGCGCCGTTAAGGTAGCAAGGTTATGCGCATAAATTACGCCTGCCACTCCTGCCAGCGCGGCGGAAATGGAAAATGCCATTAATTTATATTTGGTAATATTGATCCCGACTGATTCCGCAGCAATCCGGTTATCGCGAATCGACATGATCGCCCTGCCGCTTCTGGAATGAATCAGATTCAATACAACAAACAGCGTGATCAGGATTAAAACCGTGCTGATCAAAAACGTGGAATCCTTGGGAGTTCCCGTAATTCCCTGAGGACCGTTTATAATTACTTCTCCATCCGGCAGAAGTCCCAGTGAACGGGAATCTGTCGTGGAAAAATGAAAACCATTGGCGTCTCTTCCGATAAAAAGAATATTCACAACATTCTTAATAATCTCTCCGAATGCCAGTGTTACAATGGCAAGATAATCTCCTTTTAACCGAAGTACCGGAATACCGATCAAAATTCCGCATATACCGGCTGTAACCGCGCCAATCAAAAGCGCCAGAAAATATCTCACTCCTGCAACAGGAATGGTATTTGCCATACATTTGGAGAAAAATGCGCTGGTAAATGCGCCTACGCACATAAATCCTGCATGTCCAAGGCTTAACTCTCCCAAAATACCAACCGTCAGATTCAAAGAAACCGCCAGAATAATGTAAGCGCAAAGCGGCACCAGAAGTCCCTGAAGAAGGCTCGAAACATTTCCGGTTGATACCAGAACCTGCATGATCACAAATAAAACAATTACCATGAGATATGTAACCATATTGGTTTTTGTTGTTTTTGATATATTTTTCATTCTGCCCACCTACACTTTCTCTTGAATATTTTTACCGAGAATACCGGTAGGTTTCACAATCAATACCACAATCAGAACGGCAAATACAATTGCATCCGCCATTTGTGATGAAATATAGGCTTTTCCAAATATTTCAATCACGCCCAGAAGAATTCCGCCGATCAAAGCCCCCGGTATGGAGCCAATGCCGCCAAATACGGCTGCCACAAATGCCTTGATACCCGGCATAGATCCTGTATAAGGCGTCAGTGTCGGATAAGCGGAACACAACAATACGCCTGCCACTGCAGCAAGGGCGGAACCGATGGCAAAAGTAAGAGCAATCGTTCCATTGACATTAATTCCCATTAGCTGTGCTGCGCCCTTGTCCTCCGAAACAGCCAGCATAGCCTGCCCTGCTTTGGATTTTTTGATAAACAACGTCAATGCAATCATGATCACAATACAGGAAATAATGGTACCAATGGCTTCTCCCGTAATGGTAAGGCTGCCTCCTGCCAGAACAAGCGCTGGAATGGAAAGAACCGCCGGGAAAGATATTGTATTTGCTCCAAAGATCAAAAGCGCAATATTCTGAAGCAGATAACTGACTCCAATTGCAGTAATCAAAACAGCAAGTGAAGACGCCGCATTC
The DNA here is from genome assembly GCA_964419645.1 of uncultured Eubacterium sp. Taxonomy (GTDB): domain Bacteria; phylum Bacillota; class Clostridia; order Lachnospirales; family Lachnospiraceae; genus Roseburia_B. The sequence goes on along the minus strand of CAYQRG010000031.1, from coordinate 9,723 downwards.
AAAAGCGGCCCATAAGCCACCGTTTCAATTAAAACGCCAAGAACGGTACAGAAAATAATTGCCACTAATATTGCCACTGCCGGCGGAAGCCCTGCTCCCGTAACAGATGCCATTACTACATAAGCGCCAATCATGATTACATCCCCATGCGCAAAATTCAACATCTTAGCAATTCCATATACCATGGTATAGCCAAGGGCAATGATCGCATAGACACTTCCAAGACTGATGCCATTAATTAAATATGATATAAAGCTCATACAAATCCCCCATTCGGTTTTCATCTAAAAATGCCTTAAGGCATCCCTTTATACACAGAAAAGACGTGTAATATATGAAAAGAGAAGGGTTATCTTCATAAAGATAACCCCCATCTGCTTTTATTCTACCACTGCATAATCACCATTGGCAATTTTTACTACCATAGGCTCTTTGCTCGGCTCTCCATTCGTCTGCCATGTAAGGCTCTTTGCTGTTACGCCGTCAATTGTAATTTCTGTCATTGCTGTTTTCAATGCATCACAGATATCACTTGCAGACATATCCGGTGTTATATCTCCTTTTTCAATCGCTTCTTTGATCGCATATACGCCGTCATAAGCATCTGCCGCAAACTGGTTCGGTGTGCTTCCATATGCTTCTTCATAATCTTTTACAAAGCTCTGAATTGCCTCTTCCTCAGAAGTCGGGGTGAACGGGCTTAAGAAGATCAGATCATTTGCCAGATCTGCATCAAAACCTTCTACTGCAAGAATTCCGTCCATACCGTCACAGCCAAAGAAGGTTGGTGTGTAGTTCATGCCTGCAGCCTGTTTTAATACAAGAGAAGCCTCTGAATAATAAAATGGAAGGAATACTAACTCTGCTCCTGCATCTTTTGCTTTCTGAAGCTGTACAGAAAAATCTGATTTGCTGTCTGCGGTAAATGCTTCTGCTGCAACGATTTCAAAACTCTGGTTCTCTGCTTCTTCTACAAATGCATTGTAAATTCCTGTGGAATATACATCAGAGCTGTCGTAGATTGCTGCTACTTTTGTTGCAAGATTATGGTCTCCGATATATTTTGCAGATTCCAGTCCCTGCATCGGATCTGAGAAACATACGCGGAATGCATTGTCATACTGCACACATTCTACTGCTGTTCCGGAAGGTGTCAACAAGAACATATTGTCATCTTTTGCAACTTCCCCAACTGCTACACAGGGAGCAGAAGTTACGGTACCAAGCAGCATCTGCATATCCCAGTCTTTTAAGGTGTTATAAGCATTGACTGCTTTCTCCGGATCGTTCTCGTCATCCTGATAATTAAATTCGATCTGAACGCCGTTGATTCCGCCTGCTGCGTTGATTTCTTTTACTGCAAGTTCAGCTCCGTTTTTTACGGCCTCGCCGTAAACTGCTGCGCCGCCGGTTATGGGGCCGATTCCGCCGATTTTAAAAACTTCGCCGTCTCCACCGCCGGAGTTTGCCTGGCTGCCTGAATCTGATCCGCAGCCTGCCATAAATGTCATCGCCATAGCCGCTACTAATGCAGCGGACAATACTTTTTTGAATTTCATAAAACTTCCTCCTCACGCATAAGTGAATTAATTTTTTTCGTGTATGGAAGTCAGCATACACGAAAACATTTGATTTGTCAAGGGTTGCGTGAATTGAAACAATGATTCAGATCTATCCAAGTTACTGTTCACTCTGTGCCCAGTAACTTAATCATTACCCTGTTCTATGCTTCCTTCCCTATAAGCATGCAGCAGCATTTTTAATCCTTCAATATCCTCTAAAATTTTCTTACCGTTATCCGTATGCTTCACCATAAGCCGGCTGCTTACTGTTTCCACAAACTCGCTTTCGGATTCAATATCCTTATTTTCCTGCAGTGCGGCATAAATACTCTCAAACGGCTGGTGTGCCTTGATCCGCATCCCATGGGAATTAGATATAAGCGTATATCCTGCAATACCTGTTGTTTTATGATAACTGCGGCAGAACCCGCCGTCAATGACAATCAGCCTGCCATTTGCCCGCACCGGACGTTCCCCTTTAAAGGTGCGCACCGGAGTATGCCCGTTAATAATATGGGATTCCGGCGAATACAAACCAAATTCCCGCAAAATCATATTACAGGTCTTTTCTGTCATATAAAACTTATAATAAGCATCTGACTCCTCATGCCATACGGACTCATCCGCAATATACGTACGCTCAAAAGATTTGATATTCCTGCCGCACAGTGGAGACTTTTTGCCAGACCATAAATACCACATAAAATCCAAATCACTTTCACTACCGGAAAAATATGCCCGTCTGCTTGTTTTATCTGCATAATCCAGATATTCTTTCCCCTTGTGTATCCTGTCATCAATCCAGATACCCTCAAAATTCCCCTCCGAATCCAGAGGAACGCATCCATGATACAGGAGATTTCCGTTATATTTTTTATACATACTCCCTTTTTTGTACAGAAAACGGACATGCTCATTGAGACGGCTGCTGTTCTGAAATGCCATGCACAGCTCTTCCATGATTTCTTCTTCTTCCTCTGACAAACGGTAAACATCATTCCGATCTACTGTCGGAAACTCACGTTTCATATCATTACCGAAAGCGGTCTTTACCGGATATATTTTCCCTTCCAGTTCAATGGTGCCATTTTCCCAATTGATCCGATGAAGAAGCCTGCGATCCTCCATTTCATATTCCGGATGACGCGCAATGACCTGTCCTTCCAGTTTAAACATCATAACGGAAATTTCTTTTAATGCCGCTTCCATTGGCTCCATTTCCGGATATAATTTTTCAGCAAACAACGTCAATTTCCGCAGGCTGATTCCGTAACTATTTTCCAAAATCTCCATATTCTCATACTTCAAATTGTTACGTACCGCATTTGCAATACATGCTTTGCTGCCAGCCGCTGCTCCCATCCATAAAATATCGTGATTTCCCCATTCAATATCCAGGGAATAATGTTTCATCAAAAGATCCAGAATCTGATCCGCACAGGCGCCCCGGTCAAAAATATCTCCTACGATATGCAACCTGTCAACTGCCAGCCGTTTGATCAGTCCTGCTAACGCTTCAATAAATTCATCCGCATTGTGAATCTCAATAATCGTATCCAGAATCTTACGGTGATAAACGAACTGATTGTCATCCTCATCCTTTTGTACATGCAAAAGCTCATCGATAATATAGGCATATTCTTTTGGCATTGCTTTACGCACTTTCGATCTGGTATATTTAGAGGAAAGTATTTTGGCGATTTCAATCAGCTCCCCTAAAATCAACGGATACCACTCGTTTAAATTGCAGATTTCCTTTTTGATCAGTTCGAGCTTTTCTCTCGGATAATAAATCAGCGTACAAATCTGCTCCCGTTCCGCATCTGAAAGTTTATCTTCAAACAGCAGATCCACTTTTTCCCGGATTACACCGGAACAATTATTTAAAATATGATAAAACGCCTCATATTCTCCATGCAGATCACTCATAAAATGCTCTGTTCCCTTGGGAAGATTCAAAATTGCATTCAAATTAATAATTTCCCTGCTAACCCCCTGGATAGTAGGGTATTTTTGTGCGAGAAGCAATAAATATTTGTTCTGATCTATTTCCATGCCGATTCCCTCCTGCTATTTTTAATATTTCTATACGCCAAGTGTATCACAGCATTTTTCTATTTTCAATACTATCAAACAGCACCAGCAACACAAACAAGAGAAACAATGATATATGCGGATCATTGCCCCCTGTTTGGTACGATTTTTCAGTTATTCTATTTCTTTACTTTCACTGTCTTTATCTTGCTCCAGTCGCCCTGCACTTTTGTATTACCGGATTTTACATAAGCACAAATATGTACATAGTACTTTTTGCCTGGCTTTAATTTCTTTATCGTTGTACTGGTTGTTTTGGCTTTCGTTATCTCTTTTTGGACTTTGTTCTTTTTGAACTTTTTGTCTGTTGCACATTCGATGATATAACCGGATGCCGCGCTGTCCTTTTTCCATTTTATAGCGGCAGTTTTCTTCTTATTGGATTTTACGAACGACAGTTTCATCTTTTTTGGTTTTGCTATCTGATCTGTTTTTTCTATGCTGGCAATACCGTAGTGAATGGTTGCTGACAACAAAGGTTCATTAGCATCCCCAAACTCTATTTTCTTCCACTGTTCCTGACTTCCGTTGTAATATACATCTTTCAAACTGCTGCAACCATAAAATGCCATATCACCTATGCTTGTTACTCCTGTCGGGATCTCAATATTCGTCAAGCTGCTACAACTATTAAATGTCATCCCTCTTATGCTCGTCACTCCTGCCGGGATCTCGATACTTGTCAATCTACTGCAACACCAAAATGCACCACCACCGATGCTCGTTACGCCTGTCGGGATCTCGATGCTTGTCAAATTGCTACAATTAAAAAATGCACCATCAGCTATGCTCGTTACGCCCGTCGGGATCTCAATAGAGCTAATATTCTCATCTGCATCTATAACAATATGATTAACAATCGCTATTCCACCGTCTTGTTTGATCAATTCTTCCAACCATGGTGTATTGGCAAAAGCACTCTGTCCTACCTCTGTCAAACTATCTGGTATCGTAATACTCGCTAAACTACTACAATTCTCAAATGCCCAAGTACCTATGCTCGTCACTCCTGCCGGGATCTCGATACTTGTCAAGCTGCTACAACCACTAAATACACTACCATTTATGCTAGTTACTCCTGTCGGTATCTCAATACTTGTCAAGCTGCTACAACCATAAAACGCACTCACTCCTATGCTCGTTACGCCTGTCGAGATCTCGATACTTGTCAAGCTGTTACAATTCAAAAATGCACCCTCACCTATGCTCGTTACGCCTGTTGGTATCTCAATACTCGTTATGCTTCTACAACCACCAAATGCATAATCACCGATACTCGTTACTGTTTTTCCATTAATTGTATCCGGAATAATAATTTCTTCCGCATCTCCAGTATAATCCGTGATTATTATGTCATTCCCATACTCACTATATTGAAGTCCATTCTCCGTTACATTATCTCCAGTTTCTGCCCTCACTGTCTTAACTCCTATGGGGCCAACTACTGTTCCCACTGCCAATGCACATGCCAGCAGAACTGCCATAATTCTTTTTTTCATATTTCTGTATCCTCTCTATTCTTATTTTTTATCCTAAAAAATGACACCAAAAAACATCCCTGCATTTTACATTCATCTCTCTTCACTCCCTTCTCCTTCATTTCTTCTGTAATTGACTTCCCTTCCTCCAACGCTTATACTAAATCTGAATAAAAAGAAAAATATAAGAAAGGCACGACTTTACAATGAATCCAACATCTCCCGTCAGAAAGCACTCTCTATCCATTCTTTCTATATTATGTATATTATTGTGTATATTGTGCACCTGCTCTGGCTGTTCAAAAAATGCACACCCTATTACAAAAACCGGATTTTATTTTGATACGGTCATTACACTCACCATTTATGACACCAGCAAAGAATCCCTGTTAGATGACTGCTTTTCCCTTGCAGAGCATTATGAAAAAATATTCAGTGCAACGATTGACTCCAGTGATGTTTCCCGCATCAATCAGGCAAAAGGAGCCCCTGTCACTGTAGATGATGAAACGATTGATCTGATCCAGAAAGGCCTGTCCTACTGTAAATTAAGCGAGGGCGGATTTGACCTTACAATCGGAAATGTCTCCTCTCTTTGGAATTTTTCTGAAAATGACGGTATATTGCCAGATGCTGATCAGCTTGCTGCAGCCGTTTCTACTGTAGATTATAAAAATATTGTAATTGAAAATAACAAAGTCCAACTTGCAGATCCTAAGACTGCTATTGATCTGGGCGGAATTGCAAAAGGATATATTGCAGATAGGATGAAAGAATATCTGAATCAAAACGGCGTAACGGAAGGCACCATAAACCTGGGCGGGAATGTGCTGTGCATTGGACCGAAAAAAGACGGTTCTCCCTACCGCATCGGCATTCAGAAACCCTTTGATGCGCAGGGAGCTGCGGCTGCCGTAGTGGAAGTGACTGACGAAACAGTCGTTTCCTCCGGCATTTATGAGCGTTATATTACGGTAGACGATAAATTGTATCATCACATTTTAAATCCGTCTACCGGTTATCCTTACGAGAATCATCTTCTGGGGGTTACGATCATCTGTCAGAATTCGGTAGACGGTGACGGGCTGAGTACGACATGTTTTGCACTTGGACTGGAAGAAGGAATGAAGCTGATTGAGAGTCTGCCTGATACGGAATGTATTTTTATTACAGAGGATTATGAATTCCACTGTTCCTCCGGAATTGGCGACACCATACCTTTTGAAGAGAGATAATAATCACTTAAAAACGAAATATGTGATCTTTCTTTTTCAAATACCAGACGAAAAAGCCTGCTCCAAGCAGGATTACGCCAAACAAAACGGTCGGAAAAACAATGCTTTTTCCGGCTTTTTTGTCGGATCTTGTCTGCAATGATTCTGTGGAATCTATTTCCTCTTCTGTTTCCAACGCTTCCGTTTCTTCTTCTCTAAGCAGCGTAATCTCTGCTCTTCCCACCTGCCTGTCTCCATAGGTATAGTCCAAAAAACCTGCCTGTTCTGTTTCCTCGGTATCTTTTATGAGGGTTACAGACGCATCTGTAAATACAGCATCTTTCGGAAGGACAATGTAATCATTTGGATTCAAAGAGAGAATCTCCCCTTCTTCTATAGAAAGTTCACTTTGCATCCTCTCTAACGTGTAATATTTCTCATTCTCTCCGATCTTCCATGCCTGATACTGTTCAAAACAGTTGTCAAAAAGAGCGATCGTATCCTGATACTGCATTCCCACTTTTTCCTTTAAAACAACACAAACCAAGGTCATTCCGTTTCGCTCTGCAAAAGTGACCAACGTATTCCCTGCTGCATCCGTATACCCTGTCTTTCCTCCGATACAGCCTTCATAGAGATACTTGGCCGTGTCATAGGGATTTATCATTTTATGGCTGTTTCTCAAAGGAGTTTCTTCTTCATGTTTATTGGTAGGCGGAATCTTATAACTTTTGGTTCCAATGATCTGACGGAAAAGATCACTTTCCAGCGCTTTTGATGCAATCAGCGCCATATCATAAGCGCAAATATAGTGATTTTCATCCGGCAGTCCATGTGGATTGTTAAAATGTGTATGCAGACATCCGATTTCTGCGGCTTTTTCGTTCATCATCCGGATAAAAGTTTCATAATTGCCGCCTACATGTTCTGCAATCGCATAGGCGCATTCATTGGCGGATTCTAACATCAGTCCATACAGACATTCCTCCATGGTCATCACTTCATTCACATCTCTGGAAATGCCCGAGCCTTCTGTTTTATAGACAGCATCTTTTGAAAAAACGACATATTCATCCATGCCGCAATTTTCGATTGCCAGAAGCGCTGTCATGATTTTGGTAATGCTTGCCGGATAATATTGGGCATATGCATTTTTTTCATATAAAATTGTTTTTGTGGATGTATCCATAACAATTGCCGTTTCCCCGGCAATTTCTATGCCGACCGGCCAATCTGATGCTGCCTGTGCCTGTAGTATATTTATTTGAAACGGGCACAGGGCAAAAATCAAACACCATATCCCCATTTTTCTCTTTTTCATGTTTTCTTTTATCCTCTGTTTTTATGATTTCTGTGTTTACTGGGGCTCTTCCGGCTGGGGCTCTTCCGGCTGGGGTTGTTCCGGCTGAGGTATTTCATTCCACTGTGCCACAGCCGTATAAATCGTTTCCGGATCCTGCGTGCCTATTGCCCCATTGATCACTGCAACCGCCTCCGGATTTCCGGATGCAGTTCCTACGGCCATGATTCTTGCCGAAGGATTGTATGTACTTGTGTTAAAGATTTCCCGGCTCTGTTCCACGCCGTCTACCGTTACAATTTTCCAGAGCTGCGCTTTGTATCCCACATGTTCTGTCTGCTCTACACCGATATAGCCGATTGGCTTATCTCCTGCTGCCTGAAACCGGACTCCCGGTTCTGTTGTACTGAGTATTTCACTTTCAAAGGTTACTTTGCGGTTTGCCTCTCTTGTTTCTTCTCCATAAATATTAAAATGCAAAACGCCTCCGGACGTATAGCCTTCCAGATAAATTGGCGTATTCGTATTATTTTTGAATTTCAGATCTTTATAGGTTCCTGCAATCGCCGCATCTTCGGAAGGATCTACATAAGTAACTACCATAGAATGAGGAAACCGTTCCACCACTTCCAGTTCTGCTCGGATTACGGCATTGTACAGTGTTGTAGAGACCTGACAGATGCCGCCTCCATAAGAGTCCACTACCATACCGTTTTCGTATGCGCCGCCAATGGCATATCCGTTTTCTGGTTCAAAAGGATGCGCCACTTCATAGACAGAAAACACTTCCTCCGGATATACTACAATACCATTGATCTTAGATGTCCCGTTTTCTATATTCTGCCGGCGTCCCTCGTTGGAAGTAGAATAAGAGGTCTGATAAGTTCCCAGCAGATCTTTGACTCTTTCCAGCTCTTCTTTTGTTCCTTTCGGTTCTGTAATATTGACCGCAAGATCTACCGTCGCATCGCTCCCGTTCCATTCTGTCTGAAAAAAAGTTTCCAATTCCTGCAAGGATTTCTCTATATCTACATCAACTCCCTGACTTCCCAGCGTAATTTCAAAAGAATCTTCTTTTCTTTCCAGTTTAGAATCCACCGCTTCTGTATTCAAAGTATCCTGATTTTCTTCCAGGAGCCTTCTTACTGCATCTCGGTTCATAGCATATGCAATGTCATATACTTTATCATCCTGCTCCAAATCCTTCAGTTCCTTGTAACGTTCAATCAGATTTCCCGTTGTCCCAAGCCCTGCTGCCTCTTCCATGATCTCCTGATTGTCCCATAAAACTCCCAGTTCACCTGCCGTTGTCTCCAGTCTGTGATTTCCGGCTTTCAACGTAATTTTCCTGTCTCTAATCCCTGTCATAAATTCCTTTACCAAAAGGGCTGCCTCTTCTTTTGTCATTTCTCCGATATAAATTTCTCCGGCATATACCCCTTTTGGTATCCGACTGCTTTTCTCTGTTTTTGCCTTTACAAAAAATGGCGCTGTGATTGCCAATGCGATTATCATGACAAAAATTCCAGGCAACAGATATCGTATCGTTCTCTTTTTCCAATCCTTCATAACAATCTTGCTCCTCTCATGGTTGCTGCTAAAGTGTTCTTCAAACAGATACTAAACAGAAAGTGAAAATCGTTCACATAACATAGTAACGGTCATTACAATCATCAGATAGTCAATTTCATAGGCCCCCATAAGGGTGAAATCGTCTCTGCTGTATATTTTTTTCATTTCATTCACATAATCCACATCAAATATTCTATACTTTTGAATCATGGAATCACTTAAAAATTCTCCTCCCCCGGACCGCTTAATCATAGCCGACATGCCCGGAGCCTGAAAAGGAAATTTCTTGCGTTTTAAAACTTCTTTTGGCACAATTCCTTCTGCCGCTTTTTTCAAAATATACTTTTCATTGGTCCCTTTTAATTTGTATCGGTCCGGGATACGCATCACAAAGGAAAGCAGATCCACATCCAGCAAGGGGTGACGGCCTTCTACCGAGTGAGAGAAAAACATGCGGTCTCCATGTTCGCCCAGCAAATGATCGGAAAGGCGCAGCTTATAAT
>CAYQRG010000030.1:2993-14244 GCA_964419645.1 uncultured Eubacterium sp. | reverse complement strand
GCGAAAAATATCTCCGATCATGAATATGTGGTCGGAGATGTTTTTTTGAAATTTGGTAATGTTCTTAAAGTGTATATAGCAAAAGAAGGATATGTATAAAGAAATCCATTCTGGTATCAGCTCCCGTTTTTTGTTGCGATGTTTTTTTGTTTGGGGTATGATAGAGATAATCATTTTCAAAAGGAATCCGGATTCATGAACGAACCAGAACGAAGAGAACTCTCAGAATACGAACGAAATAGAGCAGCCAGACGGGCTGCCATAAGAAGAAAAAAACGAAAACGGGAAATGTGGCTTCGCATTCTATTGATGTTATGTTGTATCATCATTTTGCTGATCACAGGATCACAGGTTTTTCGATTTATAAAAAGCAGAATAAATCAGCCTGTAATGAAAAAAACAGTGGCGCCGGAGAAGATCGTAGATACACCGCCGGACTATGATGTACAGTTATTAAGTATAAATGAATATTCCAGACCGGGCATAGGGCTGGAGCAGGTGAATGGGATTGTCGTGCATTATACAGCAAATCCCGGTAAAACAGCACAGCAGAACAGGGATTATTTTGAAGGACTGAGCCAGTCCGGGGAGACTTATGCCAGCAGCCATTTTGTGATCGGAATTGACGGAGAACTGATTCAGTGCATTCCCTGCCAGGAAATTGCCTATGCTTCCAACCAGAGGAACGAAGACACCATTGCAATCGAATGCTGTAATCCTGACGAAACAGGAAAATTTGCAGATGCTACTTATGATACGTTGATCCATCTACTGGCATGGTTGGTAGGGCGGTATCATCTTGAAACAAATGATATTATCCGCCATTATGATGTGACCGGGAAAAATTGTCCAAAATATTATGTAGAATATCCTTTGGAATGGGAAAAGTTAAAAGAAGATGTCCATAATTACATAGAATCTTATGGCGTGTTAAAAACGCCAGAGGAAACGGAACAAACGCAGTAAAAGACAGGGGAATAAGAGGTATGACAGAGTTATTTGCAGCAAAAACGAAAGAATCCGGCAGAATAGACACGCTTTTGCATCAGATCAGGCATCAGGAAGATTTGCGGAAAACATTAAGCGAACTTCGGGCAGTGATAAAAGAAAAGAAACAGCATGAAAAGGTCAGAGAACTTTTGAACGAAGGAGAACTGATCACTCCCTTGCTTTTATCGGAAGATGCAAAAGTCCGCAAAAATGCAGCAGCTTTACTGGGGGATCTTCAGATACAAAATGCAGCGCAGCAGTTGTATCTTGCATATCAGAAGGAAGAAACGCTTTTTGTTCGGGGAACAATTTTAGGAGCATTGGAGAAAGTGAATCCCTATCCTTATCTGAGTGAATTACAGGAACAATACGAATTGTTGTGCAAAAAAGAAATACCGGAGCATGAAAAAAAGCATACCAGAGAAGAAATGCGGATTTTAGAGCGGATTTTACGCAAAGAAGGAAAAGAAACCCGGCATACCTTTATCGGCTGGGAGGAAAAGCTTGTGATCCTATTGACGACGAACGGCAAATATCAGAATTTGACAACAGAAAAGCTTTCGGCTGACCACAAAAAAGAAACAGCCCTCGGTGTACAGGCAGTGGTGGATGATTTAAGAAAAGTGACTGCAATCCGCACTTTTCGGGAATTGCTGTTTCCTATTCGACTAGACAGAACCGTTTCTTTTGAGGACGGACCGGAAGTCTTTGGGGAAGCTTTGGCAGATTCCAAATTACTGCCGTTATTGGAACGATGCCATAAAGAACCGGCTCCTTTCTATTTTAGAATAGAATTAAAAGGCGGTTTTACTCTGGAGGAGAGGAGTCGTTATATCAAACGAGCAGCATTTGCAATCGAAGAAAAAAGCAGCAGAAAGCTGATCAATGCGCCGGAAGATTATGAATTTGAAATCCGTCTGCTTTTAGACAAGACGAGAAAAATACATGTTTTCTTAAAAATGTTTACCATACCTATGGAACGTTTTGCCTATCGGAAAGGTACGATAGCCGCTTCCATGCATCCGTCAATGGCAGCGATGATTATGGAGCTTGCCAGACCATGGTTAAAAGAAAAAGCACAGATTTTGGACCCCTGCTGCGGTGTGGGGACTATGCTGGTGGAGCGGCATAAGCTGCTGCCTGCCAGAGAAATTTATGGAATTGATATCTTCGGCGAAGCAGTGGAAAAAGCAAGAGTCAATACGGCAGAGGCAGGTATGCATGTGAATTTTATTCACAGAGATTATCTGGATTTTAAACATGAATATATGTTTGATGAGATTATAGCCAATATGCCCATACGGGGAAAGCGTACAAAAGAAGAGCAGGATTTGTTTTACAAAGGATTTTTTGATAAATCGGAGGAACTGTTGGCGCCGGGCGGCATTTTGATTTTATATTCCAATGAAAACGGATTTGTCAAAAAACAGATCAGGCTGCATCCGGCTTTTAAGCTTTGCCAGGAGTTTTTGATTCGGGAGAAAGAGCAGTTTTATGTGTATGTGATCGGGTGTAGGAAGGATGGATTTGTGGAATGAAAATGTATCTGTATCATGGGAGTAATGTGGGTGTAAAAAATCCTCGGATTATTGTTTCCGATCGAAGACTTGATTTTGGAACAGGATTTTACTTAACATCAAGTTATGAGCAAGCTGAGAGATGGGCAAAATTAACGACAGCAAGGAGAAAAAGCGGTAGAGAGACAATCACAGTTTTTGAAATTGATAAGACGATATTAAAGCAGTTAAATGTATTGTTTTTTGATAAACCAGATGTGGATTGGCTGCGTTATGCGGCAAATAATCGTAATAATGAAAATGCATCAGATGAATATGATATTGTTATTGGACCGGTTGCAAATGACAGAACGGCACCTGTTATAGCTGCATATTTTGCAGGAATTTATGATGAGAAGGAAACGCTAAAAAGACTTCTGCCGCAAAAGCTCAAAGATCAGTATGCATTTAAAACCGCAAGGGCGTTGAAGAACTTGAAATTATGCGAGGTGATTGTAAAATGAGTGAGTTAATGCCATTTGTTTTAAGTTATTATAATATAGAAATTGTCAAAAAAATTTGTAAGAAGTATGGAATGGATTCAATGAGCGCATTGAGAAAATTTTTATCTTCTCAGACTTATCAAATGTTAATAGATGAAGAACTTGAGATGTGGGATTTTTCTCCAAACGGTATATTTGATATGTGGGAGAATGAACAAATAACAGGAAATCCGGGAAATTCTTTGTATTTAAGGAGAGATGAATATGTCTGAAGAAATGCATTTTTTTATTTTTTTGTTGGAGCAGTATGCAAAATACAAAAAAAGAACGGCTGATGAGATTATAAAGCAATGGGATGCATTGGAATTAACAGATTTTATTTATGATATGTATGAACGGTATCATATCGAAGCAATAGAAAATGCTTTTGAAGATATAGATGATTTGATTGAAGAAAAGGGAAAGAATTGTAATTTAAAATAACAGACAACAGAAAGGGGTATTTTCTATGGAAAATACGATTACCATAGGCATTCTCGCCCATGTAGATGCCGGCAAAACAACCCTTTCAGAAGGGTTGTTATACACCAGCGGCATGATCCGGAAATTAGGAAGAGTTGATAAACAGGATGCCTATCTGGATACAGATGTTATGGAACGGGAACGGGGCATTACGATTTTTTCCAAACAGGCTATTTTAAAATTGCCGGAGCATATCATCACTTTGCTTGACACGCCGGGGCATGTGGATTTTTCCGCAGAAATGGAGCGTACGCTGCAGGTTTTGGATTATGCCATTTTGGTAATCAGCGGTGCTGACGGCATACAGGGACATACGAAAACATTGTGGCGGTTATTGGAGGAATACGAAATTCCCGTATTTTTGTTTATCAACAAAATGGATCAGCCAAAAGCAGATAAAAATCTATTGTTGGAAGAGTTAAAAATCCGTCTTTCTGACAGTTGTATTTCTTTTGATAATACAGATTCCAAAGGCTTTATGGAAGAGGTAGCAATGTGCAGCGAAGAGGCGCTGGAATCTTTTTTGGAAACAGGAGAGGTAGAGCAGGAAATGGTTTCCCGGATGATTGCAGACCGCAGGCTTTTTCCCTGTTATTTTGGTTCGGCTTTAAAGATGACAGGTGTGGAGGAATTTCTGCAGGGAATTTGTCGGTATGTGCGGCAGAAGAATTATCTGAAAGAATTTGGCGCAAGGGTATTTAAGATTGCAAGGGACGAGGACAACAACCGGCTGACCTATTTGAAAATAACCGGCGGAGATCTGGAGGTTCGGACCGTATTACACGATGCGGAAAGAACCTGGGAAGAAAAGGTGAATCAGATCCGGATTTATTCCGGAGTAAAATATGAGGCAGTACAAAAAGTTCATGCAGGCGAAATCTGCGCAGTGACAGGACTGACGAAAACATTTGCAGGAGAAGGCCTCGGAGCAGAGGCATTTGTAAAAGAACCGCTGTTGGAACCGGTGCTGACTTACCGGATTCTTCTGCCGGAGGGCTGGGACGCCATGCAGATTCTGCCAAAGCTGCGGCAGTTAGAAGAGGAAGATCCCAAATTACATCTCCTCTGGAATGAAGCGCATCAGGAAATCCTAGTGCAGGTTATGGGAGAAGTGCAGACAGAAATTTTAAAGAGACAGGTGTGGGACCGCTTTGGCGTGGAAATCGGATTTGACACGGGGCATATTCTTTATAAAGAGACGATTGCAGATACGGTGGAAGGGGTGGGGCATTTTGAACCACTGCGCCACTATGCAGAAGTGCATCTGCTCATGGAGCCAGGAGAGCGGGGAAGCGGCCTTGTTTTTGAAACAGACTGCAGCGAAGATATTCTGGAGAGAAACTGGCAGCGTCTGATACTGACGCATTTAAAAGAAAAAGAGCATTCCGGGGTTCTGACCGGTTCCGCAATTACCGATATGAAGATAACTCTGGTGTCCGGAAAAGCCCACCAGAAGCATACAGAGGGAGGAGATTTCAGGCAGGCTGTGTATCGGGCAGTCAGGCAGGGACTAAAACAGGCGCAGTCTGTTCTTTTGGAGCCCTTCTATGAATATCGGCTGGAAGTGCCGGAGGGACTTATCGGCAGGGCAATGACAGATTTGGAAGGGGCTGTTTTAGAAGGAATAGAATCCGGGATGGCGGTATTGGCCGGAAGAGCGCCGGTGTCTGTTTTACAGGAATATACAAAAGAAGTGACGGCTTATACAAAAGGAAACGGACGATTGTCATTAAGTTACGGCGGATATGATGTCTGCCATAATGCAGAAGAAGTCATCGCACAGATCGGATATGATGCCGAGGCGGATCTTGCAAATCCCACCGGTTCCGTATTTTGTGCCCATGGGGCAGGATTTCTTGTGGAGTGGAATCTTGTGCCGGAATATATGCATCTGGAAAGCATTCTTCCCAAAAATCGAAAAGAGAAGAAAGAAATGGCAGTTACGGCACAGAGTGCGAACAAAGAGGAAGAATGGCTTGGAGTGGAAGAAGTCGATGCCATACTGGCAAAGACTTTTGAGGCAAATAAGCGGGATAAGTCTGTTCCCAAAAAGGGATATAAGTCGAGCCGCTATCTCACAGCGGCCAAAACGGGAGCGGCAGGATACCGGAAACCCCAGAAAGAAGATACGAGAGAAGCCTATCTGCTGGTAGACGGCTACAATATTATTCATGCATGGGAAGAATTGCGGGAACTGGCAGAGAAGAACATGGACGGAGCAAGAGGCCGGCTTTTGGATATCCTCTGCAATTATCAGGGGATGAAAAAATGTCAGGTGATTGCTGTTTTTGATGCATATCGCGTGGAAGGGCACAAAACCGAATTTTTTGATTATCACAATATCCATGTGGTGTATACGAAAGAGGCGGAGACGGCGGATGCTTATATTGAGCGGTTTACCCATGAAAACGGGAAAAAGTACCGCATTACGGTGGCGACCTCCGACGGGCTGGAGCAGATTATTATACGGGGCGCCGGGTGTCTACTTATGTCAGCAAAAGATCTTTTTGAGGAAATTCAGCAGATGAATGAAAATATGGTGCAGGAACATTTAAAGCCTTCTATGGGAAATAAAAATTATCTGCTGGATCATGTGTCCGAAGAGGTGGTAGAGCAGATGAAACAAATATTAGAAGAAAAAAATGCACAATAATAAAGAAAGTGAGGATATTGAAACATGAAAAAAGGAATAAAAACATCAGCAGTGATCGTACTGGTATTGATTTTTCTGGGAATTTACTATTATGTGACGATTCCGGCAATCAATATCCACTCTGTGGGATTCTGGCAGTGCCTGTTATTTTTGATCGCGGCATTTACGATTGCCTATGCATTGATCAAGGGCGGAAAAGATATCAAAAACCAGGGCAGGTACTGGAAACCGAAAGAATTGTTTGCAGAATTAAAACTAGTGAAGATAGGAATTGTTTTATTTCTTTTGACAGCAGTGGTATTTCTGGTTGGTTCCGTTTTATCTTCTCCCATTGTCAATGCCTCTAAATACCAGAAACTGCTTACGGTGGAAAATAGTGATTTTTCCAAAGACATTAAAGAGGTCAGTTATAATACGATTCCTCTTTTGGATAAAAATTCCGCAGAGCTTTTGGGAAACCGGAAAATGGGAAGTATGGTGGATATGGTGTCCCAGTTTGAGGTGAGCAGCGAATATACTCAGATCAATTATCAGGATACGCCGGTGCGTGTGGCGCCGTTGGTATATGCCAGCCCTATTAAATGGCTGACAAATCAAAGCAAAGGCATTCCGGCTTATATCCGGATCGATATGGCGACGCAGAATACGGAATGTGTGAAATTAAGCGCAGGAATCCGCTATTCGGAATCGGAGTTTTTTAACCGGAATATCTACCGTCATCTCCGATTCCACTATCCCACCTATATTTTTGACGATCAGATTTTCTTTGAAATAGATGATGAAGGTACGCCGTATTGGGTTTGTCCGGTGAAAAAATTTAATATCGGACTGTTTGGCGGACAGACAATCGGAGAAGTTGTGCTCTGCAATGCCATTACAGGGGCCTGTCAGGAATATGATGTAGAAGATGTGCCGAACTGGATCGACAAGGTTTATTCTGCGGAGCTTTTAACCAGGCTTTATAATTATAACGGAACCTTAAAGCATGGTTATTTTAACAGTATTCTAGGGCAGAAAGACTGTCTGCAGACCACAAACGGATACAATTATATTGCGCTGGAGGATGATGTCTGGGTATATACCGGAGTGACTTCTGTCAGTGGGGATCAGTCCAATGTAGGATTTGTGCTGATGAACCAGCGTACGATGGAGACAAAGTTTTATACGGTGGAAGGGGCGATTGAAGATTCTGCCATGTCCTCTGCGGAAGGGCAGGTGCAGAACCTTGGCTACCGGGCGAGCTTTCCGCTGCTTTTAAATATTTCCAGTGAGCCGACGTATTTTATGGCATTAAAAGACGGCGCAGGGCTTGTAAAAAAATATGCCATGGTGAATGTACAGAAATATCAATGGGTTGCCATTGGAGATACTGTTCAGGAATGTGAAAAAGCCTATGTGAAACTTTTGGCTACAAACGGAATTACAAAGAGTGAAGCGACCGGTATTTATGAAAAGGCAAAAGGAAAGATTGCTTCAATTGCGCCTGTAGTGATTGAAGGAAATACCCATTATTATGTTTGCCTGGAGAATTCAGAAGAGATTTTTGATGTGAATGTGGTGGATGTTACGCTGGTGGAGATTGTGAAATATATGGTGGGAGATGTGATTTCCTTTGAATATGAAATGGCGGAGAGCGGCATTTGTACGGTGGTTTCTTTAAAGATGTGAAAATTGTTTCCTAATCTGGGGAGCAATTATGGGAAATTTTAAGTGGGATATGGAGCATTGTGTGTTAGGGGGAATCTACTGGTATAAACAATGATTTTTTAATATAAAAGAGATTATGTAACAAGATAAAACAGGGAGTGAAAAGTAGAGGTGAGATTAAGTGCTTCAGGAGAGTAATCGTATAGAGTTCAAAGCTACGCTAAATGATAAGTTGGAAAAAGAGATAGTAGCTTTTTTGAATAATCGCGAAGGCGGGGCACTCTATATAGGAATCGATGATGATGGACGTCCGGTTGTAAATCCAGATATTGACTCTATGCAGTTAAAAATTGCTGATAGAATTAAGGATAATATTCTGCCGTCAACTTTAGGGTTGTTTGATATTATTACTGAAAATATAGAGAATATACCAGTCATAAAAATTATTGTATCTAGTGGCCTTGAAAAGCCATATTATATTAAAAGCAAAGGAATGTCTCCGAATGGATGTTATATGAGATTGGGGACTTCAACACAACAAATGTCTACAGCATTAATAGATGAACTCTATGCAAAGAGAATTCATACAACATTGCGCAATATCCCAGCACCCAGACAAGACCTTACTTTTGCCCAACTTAAAATATATTATCAGGAACGGGGATTGGAGTTAAATAAGAAATTTGCAAATAGCCTTGAGCTGTTTACTCCGGAGGGGAAATATAACTATATTGCTTATTTATTGGCAGATGAGAATGGAGTATCTATAAAGGTTGCAAAATACGCAGGTACTGATAAAGTGGATTTAATTGAGAATGAAGAATATGGATATTGTTCATTAATCAAATCAACTTATCATGTTTTAGAAAAGATGAAAATCGAAAACATCACTAAGACAAGGGTAACAAGCTCAAAACGGTTTGAAAAAAATTTGATAGAGGCGGTTCCTTTGAGAGAAGCATTAATTAACGCTATTGTGCATAATGATTTTTCTAGGGAGATTCCACCAGTATTTGAAATTTTTAGCGACCGGATGGAATTGACTTCATATGGAGGTCTGATTTCAGGACAAAGTAAAGAGGACTTTTTCAGTTGTAGTAGTATGCCTAGAAATAGAGAATTAATGAGAGTATTTAAAGATGTAGGGTTAGTTGAACAATTGGGTTCTGGAATGAGTCGAATTTTACGTTTTTATGATAAAAATATTTTTGAAATATCAGACCATTTTGTCAAAGTTGTTTTTCCGTTTTCAGTGCAAAAAGAGAATGTGAATATCGCCATTGGCGATAATAATGGCGACAATAATGGCGATGAAAATAGAATTCTGTTATTGTTAGAAAAAGAACCAACTCTCACAGCGAAAAAAATAAGTGAAAAAACTGGGTTTAGTACTAGGAAAATCAGCCGTATCATTAAGAGCATGCGCGAGACAGGGCAAATTATACGTATAGGTTCTGCTAGAAAAGGTTATTGGAAAATAAATAAATAATGGATGCAATTTAACTTTTCAGCACCATAGGAAGAGAATGCCGGTTATAGATAGGAAACTCGATAAAAAAGTATATTTTCCCGGATATGGAGCATACTAAGAAAAACGAGAGCAAAGGAGCCTTAGTATGAGAGCATATCTGGAAATTGTAGACGTACGCGGACGGGAAATTATGGATTCAAGAGGCAATCCCACAGTGGAAGCCGAGGTAATTGTGAAAAGTCGTGAAACAAAGCGAAAAGCATGCGGAAGGGCGGCAGTTCCTTCCGGAGCCTCCACAGGGCAGTTTGAGGCAGTGGAGCTTCGTGACGGAGAGAAACGTTACGGCGGAGCCGGAGTGGAAAAAGCAGTTTCCCATATCAATGAAAAAATCGCAAAAGAGCTGATGGGACAAAATGCGCTGGATCAGAAGGGAATTGATGCAAAGCTGATCAGGCTGGACGGGACAGATAATAAGAAAAAGTTAGGCGCCAATGCCATGCTTGGCGTATCCATTGCAGTGGCAAAGGCAGCGGCAAATGCGCTGCATCTGCCGTTATACCGTTATTTCGGAGGAACAAATGCCCATGAACTTCCGGTTCCGATGATGAATATTTTAAACGGCGGCAGACATGCCAAAAATACAGTAGATTTTCAGGAATTTATGATCATGCCCATTGGAGCAAAATCCTTTCGGGAAGCGCTTTGTATGGGATCGGAAGTGTATCATGCCCTAAAAAAGATTTTGGAAAAAGATTTGAAATCTACGGCAGTGGGCGACGAGGGCGGTTTTGCGCCGGATTTAAAAGATGCGTTTGAGGTCTTTGACTATTTGGCAAGAGCGGTTGAGGCAGCCGGTTATACCTGCGGCAAAGATATCGTATTTGCTATGGATGCAGCAGCTTCGGAGCTGTATGACGAGAAGAAGAAACTGTATGTCTTTGAAGGAGAAAGCGAGATTTTAAAGCAGACACAACCGAATGTCGAGTCCGTCATGCGGACTTCGGAAGAAATGATCCTTTTGTATGAGGAGCTTTGCAGCAAATATCCGATTTATTCCATTGAAGACGGTCTGGATGAAGAAGACTGGGAAGGTTTTGAAAAGCTGACAAAGCGTCTGGGTTCTAAAGTGCAGCTTGTGGGAGACGATTTATTTGTAACGAATACAAAGAGGCTGAAACAGGGAATCGCAAAGGGCTGTGCCAATTCGATATTGATTAAGCTCAATCAGATCGGAACCATATCCGAAACGATGGAAGCGATACAGACGGCACACCGGGCAGGTTATACGGCAGTTGTTTCACATCGTTCCGGAGAAACAGAGGATACCACGATTGCAGACCTGGCGGTTGCCCTAAATTGCGGACAGATCAAAACCGGCGCACCTTGCAGGACGGACCGGGTGGCAAAATACAATCAGCTTCTTAGGATTGAAGAGGAGCTTTCCAATATTGCAGTTTATGGAGAAAGCTGTAAACCAAAAAATTAACAGTTGAAAACCAGACAGATATATGATATACTATCAAAAGTTATGAGAATTGATCAATGAACGGATGACAGGAGGGATTACCCGTGGCAGTAGCAAAGACAGTTGTAACAGTAGTATTTATTTTAATATGTCTGGCATTGACAGTGATTATTCTGATGCAGGAAGGCAAGTCGGCAGGATTAGGCGCTATCGCAGGCGCGGCAGATACCTATTGGGGCAAGAATAAAGGACGTTCCATGGAAGGGATGCTTGTAAAGATTACCAGGGCATTGGTTGTGTTATTTATGGTAATTTCTGCAGTTCTGAATATCGGAAGCTTTTAAGCGATGAAAACTGTCGTGGAAACGGCAGTAACGAAGTCTGCCGGATGCAGGCTTCTTTTTTTATGCACAGGGGCGCGTAATGTATATAGCTGCTTTGCAGCACGCGCCCCGCGCGGCGAGTAGGGAATATCTTCTCTACTCGATCCCACATAAGGAAGCA
>CAYQRG010000030.1:0-2983 GCA_964419645.1 uncultured Eubacterium sp. | reverse complement strand
GAAAGGGGGTACAAGAGGGGTGGAAAAAGAACTATTAAAACAACGGAAAAAAATGATATATGAATTGATCTGCGATGATCTGTACGTGCCCATGAAGATAAAAGAAATGGCAATTCTGCTTTCTGTTCCAAAAGAGCAGAGACCGGAGTTGGAAGAGGTTTTAAATGCATTGATCGCAGAGGGCAAAATCGAAGTTTCCAAAAAAGGCAGATATCTGAAATCCTCCGGGAATTTTGTCACAGGAACTTTTACCGCCCATGTGAAGGGCTTTGGATTTGTTACCATAGAAGGAGAAACGGAAGATATTTTTATTCCGTCGGATAAAACAAACGGCGCTTTTCATCAGGACCTAGTGCAGGTAGAAGTCAGTCCCCTTCAGACGGGAAAGCGAAGAGAAGGAAACATTGTCAAAATTCTTTCCCACGGTTTGACACAGGTTGTGGGAACTTATGATGCTGCCGAAAATTTTGGATTTGTCATTCCGGATGACGCGAAGATCAGGCAGGATATTTTTGTGCCGAAGGAACGTTCCAAAGGAGCGGTAAGCGGACATAAAGTGATCGTGGAGATCACAGATTACGGAAAGAACGGGAAAAAACCGGAAGGAAAAGTCGTTGAGATCATCGGACATATCAACGATCCCGGAACCGACATTCTTTCTTTGATCAAGGCATATGATCTTCCAATGGAATTTCCGGCGAGAGTATTAAATCAGGCAGAACGGGTGGCAAAGGAAGTTTCATCCGCAGATATGGCAGGCCGCATGGATATTCGAGACTGGCAGACAGTAACCATTGACGGAGAAGATGCAAAGGATTTGGACGATGCGATTACGCTGACAAAGGAAGACGGCATTTATCATCTTGGCGTGCACATTGCAGATGTGACCAACTATGTGCAGGAACACAGCGCGCTGGATGCAGAGGCGCTGGAGCGTGGTACAAGCGTTTATTTGGTAGACCGGGTGATTCCCATGCTCCCCCATGCTCTTTCCAACGGCATCTGTTCTTTGAATCAGGGAGAAAATCGTCTGGCATTAAGCTGTATTATGAAAATCGACGAAAAGGGAAGAGTCATTGACCATAAGATTGCGGAAACGGTTATCTGCGTAGACCGCCGCATGAGTTATACGAATGTGAAAAAAATCTTAGAAGACCGGGATCCTGCGGTAATGGAGGAATATCAGGATTTTGTACCCATGTTTTTACAAATGGAGGAATTGGCAGGGATCCTCCGCAATAAACGGAAAAAGAGAGGGTCGATTGATTTTGATTTTCCGGAGACAAAGATTTATCTGGATAAAGAAGGACATCCCACAGAAATTTTACCTTACGAGCGGAATGTGGCAACCAAGATCATCGAAGATTTTATGCTGATTGCAAATGAGACAGTGGCAGAGGACTTTTTCTGGCAGCAGATGCCCTTTGTTTATCGTACCCATGACAATCCGGACAGCGAGAAAATTCAAAAGCTGTCGGCGTTTATCAACAATTTCGGCTACGCCATTCATATCGGACAAGATGAAATCCATCCCAAGGAGCTGCAGAAACTTTTACAGAAAATCGAAGGGACGCCGGAGGAGCTTTTGATTAGCCGCCTGACTCTGCGCTCTATGAAACAGGCGAAGTACGGTGTTGTCAGCACAGGGCATTTCGGGCTTGCAGCGCAGTATTATTGCCATTTTACTTCGCCGATCCGAAGATATCCGGATTTGCAGATCCACAGAATCATCAAAGACTGTCTGAGAGGAAGAATGAAAGAAAGCCGGATTGCCCATTACGATAAGATTCTGCCGGAGGTGGCAAAGCATTCCAGTGAAACGGAACGCCGCGCCGAAGAGGCAGAGAGGGAGACAGAAAAGTTAAAAAAAGCAGAATATATGTCAAAGCGCATAGGAGAAGTATTTGAAGGCGTGATTTCAGGCGTCACTGCATGGGGGCTTTATGTGGAACTGCCCAATACGGTGGAAGGGCTTGTGCATATTACCTCTTTGACCGATGATTATTATGAGTATCTGGAAGAGACCTATGAGCTTATGGGAGAGGCTACAAACCGCCGGTATAAACTGGGGCAGAAGGTGAAAGTGAAGGCAGTAAGGGCAGATACGCTGCTTCGGACAGTAGATTTTGAAATAGCAGACGAAAAATAAAAAGAGGAGGGAGGAGACATATGGACAGCAAAAAGCTGATTGCCAATAACAAAAAGGCGAGGCATGATTATTTTTTGGAAGAGCTTTATGAGGCCGGAATCAGTCTGCACGGGACAGAAGTAAAGTCTCTGCGTATGGGCAAGTGCAGCATCAAGGAGGCATTTATACGTATTGAAAACGGAGAGGTAATTGTATATGGAATGCACATTTCTCCGTATGAAAAGGGGAATATTTTCAACAAAGATCCCCTGCGTCCCAAAAAGCTTCTGCTGCACAAAAAAGAGATTTTAAAGCTGCAGCAGAAAATAGCAGAAAAAGGGTATACTCTGATTCCGGTGGAGGTATATTTAAAAGGAAGTCTTGTAAAAGTGCAGATTGCTCTTGCAAAGGGTAAAAAGCTCTACGATAAACGGCAGGATATTGCGAAGAAAGACCAGAGAAGAGAATCCGAAAGGGATTTTAAAGTGAAGAATTTGTATTAGGCTGGTTGACCGCTTATACATTTTTGGATATAATAATTCAGAATAAGGGCCAGTAAAGGTTTCGACAGGGATTATGAAGCTGGAGAAGCGAGCCGCATGGAATGCGTCAAATGCCAAAATTAAAATTAAACGCTAACGATAATTTAGCTTACGCTGCCTAAGGGCAGCAGTCTGACCTAGAGCACCCACGCTTTAGGAGCCAGGCTTCGACTACGTGGGAAACGACACATATTAAGCTTTGCGTATGTGGGCGTATCATGAAGCTACTGAAACGGAAATTGTGTTTATTCAAGTTCCGCGGAGGGAATGTCAAAGAATAAACTACGCTCGTAGAAGGACAGGGGATTGGTTT
>CAYQRG010000029.1:0-14715 GCA_964419645.1 uncultured Eubacterium sp. | reverse complement strand
CCCGAAGGAAATCCGTTCCAGTGCTTCGTTCGACTTGCATGTGTTAAGCACGCCGCCAGCGTTCATCCTGAGCCAGGATCAAACTCTCATGTTAAATAGTTTTGATCACAGTCCCTGGGAATTCTGGCTTCCCTTGTTACTGTTTTAAGGTTGCAACTTTCGTTGCTGTTCGTTCTGATTCTCTTTGAAATCTTTCAAGGTTATTTCACTGTTCAGTTATCATGGTTCGTGTGCCGCTTTTGTGCGACAGCTAGATTATAATAGCACGCTGTTTTTACTTTGTCAACTACTTTTTTCTTCTTTTTCCAATTTTATTCAGCGGGCTGAAATAAAAAGTTAAACTCCACCTTCTTTGCCCCCTAATGTACTACCCAGATATTTTAGTTGAGCTGATTCGTCTCGCACAGTGTAATCAAGAAGAGTTCCGGTGAAAAGATATGCAGTGAGGAGGACCTTATGACCAACGGAAATACAGTCCCCGAACGCATATCTTTTCCCTGGAACTCTCCCTGACGGCCCTATGCCGCAAAACACAGCAACACAATAATACACTTCTTCCTATATAATAAAGCAATACATCACAATAAAATGACAAAAACTCCCTGCCATAACAAAGAGATGAAATATCTCATGGCTTCCGAAATATTTATGCGTCTGGTTAAAGCCTTTTAACTTTAATGCATAAATCACTCCACCTGCTGTATACAAAATTCCCCCTGTTAAAAGCCACAGAAACGCCGCTGCCGAAAGCTTTGTAACAAGCGTCGGCAGAACAAAAAGGCATACCCAGCCCATAGCAATATATATTATAGAAGAAAACCATCTCGGACAGTTAATCCAGAATATTTTTAAAAGTATTCCAAAAACGGCAATCCCCCAAACTGCTGCCAGTAAAAACATGCCCGTCTTTCCGCCCAGCGTCAGCATGCATACCGGCGTATAGGTACCTGCGATCAGAACAAAGATCATCATATGATCCACTTTCCGAAAAATCTTTAAAATTCCGTCTTTTACATTTAAGGAATGATAAAGCGTAGAAGCAGCATATAATAAAATCATCGCCAATATAAAAATACTCATTGCCGTTATAGCGAAGGGTATTTGACTGATTCCTGCCTTTACCAGCAAAGGCGCTGCTGCAAACAAAGATAATAGCATTCCGATATAATGTGTAATCGCGCTTCCGGGCTCCCGAATTGTAATCTGCATATGTCATCCTCCTTTGACTACTATATTATGTAGTATTGATTACTATATTACATTTTATTCAATACTACTACTTACATGTCATTCTGTCAATATAAGGATGTAAAAGATTTCTGCCCGTCCGCTCTTACATAACCTGAAACAGTTTTTCTGCATTTTCTTTCGTAACCGCCTCTACTTCTTCCACCGAAATTCCTTTTATCTGTGCAATTTTTTCTGCCACAAATGTCAGCTTCCCGGAATCATTCCGTTTTCCGCGGTAAGGTTCCGGCGCCATATAAGGGGCATCTGTTTCCAAAAGAATTTTTGTCAGCGGAATCTTAGCCACGGTTTCTTTTGATTTCTTTGCATTTTTAAATGTGACAACACCGCCCACGCCGATATAATATCCCATTTTCACAAATTCTGCTGCCAATTCGGGAGAATAGGAATAACAATGGACAACACCGGGAATCTCTTCTGCATGGACTTCTTTCATTATTTTCATCGTATCTTCTGCCGCATCCCTGGAATGGATGATCACCGGAAGGTTACTCTCTCTGGCAAGATTCATTTGCCGCGCAAACCATTCTTTTTGCATCTTCTGCACATTTGGTTCCTTGTCCCAATAATAGTCCAGTCCGATTTCCCCTACTGCAACTACCTTCTCATGTTTCGTCTGACTTTTAAGCCATTCAAACGTTTCTTCATTTAATTCTGAAACCTCGCTGGGATGAACCCCTGCCGCTGCGTAAACATGCTCATATTTTTCCGCCAGCGCAATCGACATTTTTGTGCTTTCTATAGAGGCTCCTACATTTATAATGCTGCAAATTTTTCCGCTTAACAGATTTTGAATCAGCAAATCTCTGTCATTATCAAATTTTTCATCGTCATAATGTGCATGTGACTCAAATATCATTCTTCCTCACCCTTTCTGTAATAAAAAACGGCCAACTGTGTGCGATCTCTTAAGTCCAGCTTCTCCAGAATCGCGCTGACATAGTTGCGGACGGTTCCTTCACTTAAGAACAGCTTCTCTGCAATCTCCTTATTGCTTAATCCCAGTGCAACCTCTTCAATGATTTCCAGCTCCTTTTCACTGATTTTATACCTCTTATAGTCAAATGGAGCGGAATTATCATGCATAAGATCGGAAATCTTTCCTACAATGTCTTTGCCAAATACCGTCTGTCCTCCATAAACCGCCTTGATTGCAGGAACGATCCCTTCATAATCCTGTTTCAAAATATATCCTTTTACGCCCAACTGAATGGCTTTTATGATATATTCGTCGTCGGAAAACGTCGTCAAAAACAGAATTTTTGCCTGAGCATCCTGCAATAAAATCCGCTCAGCAGCTTTCAGACCGGATATTTTATCCATTCTGATGTCCATTAACATCACATCCGGCTTTTCTTTCTCATATAATGTAACTGCTTCTTCCCCGCTATTCCCGAGGCCTACAACTTTAAGTTCTTCATCTGTCTCTAAAATTGTTTTTAACGACAGCGCAACTAACGTATCATCATCTATTACCGCTATTCTCATATCGCTCCTCCGTTTTTGGAATTGTCATAAACACAACAAATCCCCTGTTTGTATAAATATGGAATGTTCCGCCTAATGCTTCCGTCCTCTCTTTCATGTTCTGCAGACCGATTCCCCTGCCGGGCTTTGCCTTTGCTTTTGTTCCGTTATCCTCAATTGATAATTGATAAAAACCGGGATGTTCCCTTAAACCAATCTGCACTTGATTGCCGTTACTGTGCCTTAAAATATTAGAAACTCCTTCTTTTACAATGGCGATCAGGCAGTATTTCACACGCCTTGGGATATGCTCTGACATATCGTACTCTAATTTCACATTATATTCCGGCTGAATGGATTCCGCAATTTCTTTTACCGACTGTTCCAAGTCAATGGAATCATCGTGCAGTCCGTGTACACTCTGGCGAATGCTGTTCATTGCCGAGTCCAGTGTCTCCTTCATATTTAAAAGCTGTTCATGCACAATGCCTTCTTTCTCTACCGTTAAAAGGGCTCCCGTCATTAAAATAGACCGGGAAAGCATATGCCCTACATTGTCATGAATTTCTCTTGCAATCCGATTTCGCTCCTTTAACGTTGCCAGATAAATCTCATAATCCTGTTTTTCCAAAAGACTTTCATTCTTCTCCTTTAACATCAGGTTCAATTCCTCTCCACTGTCTCGAATCCGGATCAGTTCTCTTGCTAAAAACTGCCGTTTTTCTGTTTTATACGCAAGAACCGCAGAAAGCACTGCCGTACACAGCCACAAAGCTGTTTTTTCTACAGTGTCCGGCGGTCGAACTGCAAATAGCAGCAGAAACGGCGCCGTAAAAGCATACTTTCTGTGATACACCAGATCATACAGAAACATGGGAAAAAACAACGAAATCTCCGGTTCCAAAAAAGCTGCAAAAAATATGATCACCGAAGGGACATGCCAAAATTCTTTTGCTTCTATATAAATGCTGACCGCAGCCGCCGTAAATGCGATCAGCATTGCAATTACCGTATGCTCTGTTCCTCTGCTGCCCAAAAGCAGCAGACTTCCAAAAACAAACAGCATGCATTTGTCTGTTATTTTGTCCATGCCATTCCCCCTTATTGCTCTAATCAGCCTGTTTAAGCTATTCCTCTCGTGAAACAGTTCCTATTATAACAAAAAAATGACATTTGTCACCTTAAGAGATGATTTCATTCACTTCTCTTTTTTCCGAAATCTTTATATATTAAATATACATTATGCGACCACTCCAAAGGAGTGTGTCATATTGGGATACCCGGAGGGTATAACACAACAACCCAGTAAAACAGAAAGGAATATTTATGAGCACACCTGTAATTAAAATTGAAAATCTTGTAAAACGCTATAAAGACTTAATCGCTTTAGACCACTTTCACATCGAAATCCAGGAAGGAGAAATTTTTGGTCTGCTGGGACCGAACGGTTCCGGCAAAACAACCGCCATTAACTGTATCTTATCCCTGCTTTCTTTTGACAAAGGCACAATTGAAGTGTTTGGACAAACCATGCGGCCGGACAGCTATGAGCTGAAACGGCAGATTGGAATTGTTATGCAAAACGTAGCTGTTTTTGATACTCTGACGGTTTATGAAAACATCGATTATTTCTGCGGTCTGTATATTCGGGATAAAAATCTCCGCAGACAGTATGTGGAAGACGCAATTTCCTTTGTAGAATTAGAGCAGTTCCGGAAATTTTATCCCAAAAAACTTTCCGGCGGACTTTTGAGGCGTTTAAATATCGCCTGCGGCATTGCCCACAAACCAAAACTGATTATTTTAGATGAGCCCACGGTTGCCGTAGATCCCCAGAGCCGGAATAAAATTTTAGAAGGAATCGTGGAATTAAACCGTCAGGGTGCTACCATTATTTATACTTCTCATTATATGGAAGAAGTGGAACAGATCTGCACCCGCATCGCCATTATGGACAGCGGCAAAAACATTGCCCTTGGCACAGCAGAGGAACTAAAGGATATGATTAAGAAAAGTGAAAAAATATCCATAGAAATTACTTCTATTACAGAAGAGGATATTGCAAACATCAAATCCCTGCCCCATGTCTATGATATTGATTACGCCAATCATCAGTTAAACATCCAATGCTCCGGCGGCAGGCACAATCTGGTGCACATTCTGGAATATCTGCAAAAACATGAACTTGCCTTTGGAAGAGTCTTTTCAGAGCTGCCTACTTTGAATGATGTATTTTTGGAAATTACCGGCAAACAGCTTCGGGATTAACGAAAGGAGAGCATATGTTTTTACATGAATTTCTATATGAAATAAAACGGGTTCTGCGACAAAAAGAGGAATTATTCTGGGTTCTTCTATTCCCCATGATCTTAGGAACCATGTTTCATTTTGCATTTGGCAACATCCAAAATGCCAGTGAAAACTTTCATACCATTCAGGTTGCCGTATGCCGGGAAACGGACGCAGACAGCAAAACGTTTACAGATGTACTGAACACCTTGGCTGAAGATGACGGCACACCGCTTTTGGAACTGACTTTTACAGATTGGGAATCTGCCCAGAACTTATTAAAGGATAATCAGATCCGGGGTATTTTTACCTGCGGCAAAGACATTACATTAACCTGTGCTTCTTCCGCATCCTCCGGTCCGGACACCATTTCCATGGAGCAGAGTATTTTGGAAAGTATTTTACGCCAATACCGGACTAACACGGCTGTGTTTACCGATATTGCCATGAAAAATCCCACTAAGCAAGGCGAGCTTCTTTCTCTGATAGAAGAAAATGCTTCTTATGGCAAAGAATTAAAACTGACAAACGGCAATATGGACGACACCATACAGTACTTTTTCAATCTGATAGCCATGGCATGTCTGTTCACCTGTTTTGCCGGTTCCCAGATTGCCGTAAAAAATCAGGCAAACCTGTCTGCCCTTGGAGCCAGGAAATGCATTTCCCCCACCAATAAATTCCTGTCCATAGCAGCGGAATATGTTTCCTGTCTGCTGGCACAATTTTTCTGCATTGCCGTAAATATCTGTTATCTGGTTTATGTGATCAAAACGGATTTTGGCACTTCCCTGCCCCTTCTCTTCCTTACTGCGTTCGTCGGATGCATGCTTGGAATTGGGTTTGGCTTTTTTGTCGGTTCCATTGGACGATTCAACGAAAATGTCCGAATGGGATTTATGATTGCCGGCAGTATGTTTTGCTGCTTTTTAAGCGGATTAATGCTTTCTGAAATGCGTTTTTATGTAGAAGATTTCTGTCCGCTTTTAAACCGTATCAACCCTGCCGTACGGATCTCAGATTCCTTTCTGACCTTAAACATTTACGGAATTACTTCCAGATACACCGGCAATCTGCTTTCCCTGTTGTTGATGACAGTTCTTTTCCTGTTCGCCGGATGCATATTGATAAGGAGGAAAACCTATGCAAGTCTTTAAAGCATTTTTAAAAAGTGCCCTGAAATTTCTGCCCCAGACGGCTTTGTATTTTATTATTTTTACTTCTATAGCTATTGTAATGTCATTTTCTGCAAAAGATTCCGGAACCACAGGGTTTCGTACCGTAGAACTGGATATTGGAATCATTGATCAAGATGTTTCCACTGCATCAATTAGCCTGAAAAATTATCTGGAAACCATGCATCATTTGATTCCCCTGGAATATGATGAAAGCACACTGTTAGACCGCCTTTTTTATCGGGATCTCGATTATATTCTCGTGATTCCAAAAGGCTTTGAACAACGGCTTTTAAACGGCGAAGACAAAGACCTGTTTGAAACCATACAAATTCCCGGCATTTACAGCAGTATGTTTATTGATGACCAAATCAATACCTATCTGAAAACGATCCGCCTCTATCTTTCCAGCGGATACAGTTTAGAGGGTTCCCTGTCCAATGCAAAAAAGGAACTGCAGGCAGCCTCCAATCAGGTTTCTCTTCTTACCTTTGAAGAGGAAGCATCCTCTTCCATGACAGGCATTTATTACTTTTTTCAATTTCTTCCGTATGTCCTGCTGTCTATGATTTTGTGCGGGCTGACGCCGATTTTAAATATTTTCTGGGAAAAGAATTTATCCAAACGGATTTCCTGTTCTTCTACCAGTTTGATCAGCCAGAATCTGCAGCTTGCCTTTGGAAGCATCCTTTACTGCCTTGGGCTTTGGGGGCTGTTTATCCTGACTGCCAGAATCGTTTACGGTGCAGAGCTGTTTACCCAGACAGGCAAATTCTGTATCATCAACAGCTTTTTGATTATGCCTTTGGCGATTGCCATTTCGCTGATTATCAGCTGCTTTTCCCCTAACGCAAACATTATCAGTATGTTAAACAACATTATTACCCTGGGCATGAGCTTCCTCTGCGGCATTTTTGTGCCCCAGCAGCTCTTAGGCGACAATATTCTCTCCGTTTCCAGGTTCTTGCCTCTTTACTGGTATATTAAAAACCATGATATGATTTTCGGATTTTCCGCAGAAACTTTTTTGCGAGAGACATTTTGGAAGTATGCAGGGATTCAGCTTTTGTTTATTGCTGCCGTATTTTCTATTGCGTTGGTAACGTCAAAATTGAGACGGGCGCGGTAACTGATTTATATCCCTTCCTCTTTCGGCTTTGTAGTTGCAGAACTTACAGCCATACAGTTTTTCACGAACTTTGTACGTTTGCCCTTGACTTTTCAAATCCTTTCCCCTATAATAACTACTATGCAAAACATAGTAGTTATTATTTTTTATGATGTAACCAGTTCATCCACTTTTTAAGAAAGGAGTGACTTGTTTGTATGATCGTGCTCAATTGAATAAAGGTCTTTTGGAGGGATGCATTTTAAAAATCATATCTGAAATGAGTACTTACGGCTATCATATTATTACACTTCTTACAGAAGCCGGTTTTCAAAATATGAAAGAGAGTACCATATATCCTTTGCTCGTCCGTCTGGAAAAGAAAAATCTCATTTCTTCTTATTATGAACCTTCTTCCATCGGACCTTCCAGAAAATATTACCGCATCACCCAGGAAGGCACAAAATATCTGACCGAGTTTGTGACTGCCTTTTTGGAAACGGAGCAATCCGTTCATTTTATTTTAGAGGGGAGGAACCTACATGATACGTAACGCTTATACAAAACTGGTATCCGAAAACAACAGTGCCATAAAAGGTCTGTCAGAAAATGAACAAAATGAAATTAATAAGAATACTGAATATATCCGTGCCAAAGGCGTCGGAATTTATGACTCCGAAATGTTCCGCAAGGATTTGATCAGTATGTATCATGAGCGAAAACTTCGGGAAGAATCGGTAGAAGACATGAATACGAGAGAATTTTGTGAGGCTGTGATTGAAAATTGTCCGAAACGGAGATATGAATCTGTTTTCTATACATTATATCAATTTTCCGGCATTATATTTATCTGGTCCGTTATAGATCTGCTGCTGTATGCCAATCCCTATCCTCTGCATTTTGCAACCATATTTCTATATTTACTGACCATTGCTTTTTATTTTTCTATTTACTATATATTTCCACGTTTTACACTGCCGAAATATATATCAGGTGTATTTGTTATACTGGCGGTCATTCTTGCTCTTTTAGGCATAGTTTTCTGGCTGCCGAAAGCAGATTCTGTAACAGCATCTTCTATATGGATTACAATTCCTTCCGGAATTTGGTTCTTTTCACATTTGGTGTTTTTTATTATTATGAAAATTGTTTGGGATTGTTATATTAACAGGCTGGCTGAAAATGAGTGACTTCAAAGCATCCTGCAATACTTGTGAAAAATGATTACGGGAGATAAAAACTACAGGATAGAAGCCAAATAAACGCTTCTATCCTACAGTTTTGCTTACAGTAACTCCAACATACGGAATGTCTACCTTCTGTGACAATTCAATAGTCTTTACACTATGGAAGGCAATATAATACTTATGCTGGTATCAATTCGTTTTGTTTTAAAATTTCAATGACCGTTTCCATTTGGTCTTTGAGTTCAAAAAGGTCACGTCTGATATCTCTCTCAGATACTGCAATGTCAAGCCTCAAATTATCCAGTTTCTTTGCTGTACGGTCTTGTTTATATTCTACGACATCAAGTCTGCTATCAATCTTATCCAGGCTTTCATTGATAGGAGCTAATCTTTCATCAAATTTTTGGACCAATTTTTCATCTAACTTTTGATCCAATTTTTCATCTAACTTTTGATCCAATTTTTCGTCAAGCAGTTGACTGATCACTTTTGAATCTTCATTTGTTAATGCCATTTCATCACGTCTCATTTTAAGATTCATTTCTGTTGGTGAATCAAAGTATAACACATCTAGCGTGTTAAGTCTATTGTATTCGTAGTATACAAATCAGGCTTAGTTGAACCTATAATTCAAAATTATCAAGAAATCGTGCTTATTTAATATATATGGTAGCGTTGAATGATAGCGTTTCACAGAGTATTTGTCAAAATTTCATTTTGATAGATATTAATTTTAAGACAATTCTATTTTAGAAATACAGTAAATTTTTTTGAGAATAAGATATAAAATAAAAAAGAAAACCATATGCCTTGTATGCTTGAGTTGTCTTACATACCATACCGATGCTTTTAAGACCTTTCCATCGGCACTTTTCCTGCATCCATCCCACGTCTATGCACTGGTAGTATTCCCTTGTCTTTATCTGCGAATGTGCCTGTTCTTTCGTCTCTTTATACCCGTTGTTCTTTTTTATTTCTTCCAGAAATGTCTTTTCCTCGAAATTTTTCCGTATCTCTGTATATTATAAAATTAAAAATGACAACATGATGTCCTCTTGCAGCATCGCATCAACTTCCTTAGTTCTAAACTACTTATCCGAGAAAATGATAACATCACACCAACGCTGCAACCGACACAAACAAATTCTCCACCAACATCTGCCCTAAAATTTCTCTCTTCCTTTTTTTCTTATAAGATATAAAGATGCTTTTTTCCAAAAATTCACAGTCATTTCTCCTTTTCATAGTAAAGTCAATTGATTTAAATCTACTCTTAGTCACGTATCGTTCATTCAAGTAATCCGTCAAACTCACATCGACCGCAGCAGCCTATTCAGTTCAATACTATCGATCTTTGAAAAAGCCACGATCACACTAATGCCTGATATACCGCATACGAAAAACACCGCAGCTCCCATTGCTTTAGCCGAAACCGTACCATCCAGCAAGACTTCATCTGATGATGTTTTTGTAATCTGGGGCAAAAAATACTGATCAACCTTAACCATATACGCCTCTTGCCCTTCTCTTGGCGCAGTCAGCTGTTTTGCTACATCTGCACATTTGCCTGCCATCAAACCGGACAAAAGAAACGCCAAAACCAACGCAGCAAACGATACGGCAAAGCATTCCGCCAGCATCTGTCCAAGGATTTGTCTCTTTCTCATCCCGATAGAATGAAAGATGCCGATTTCATGTCTCCTTCCCTGTATCCAGAGTTTTAATGCCAGATACAGGATGATTCCCATTCCGCACAGTCCCAACGCCAGAAGCAGTATGGAAAAGACGCGGATCTGGCGGTAAGGACCAGCTGACGCCTCATATGCGCTGCTGTCTGTTTTAAGTTCAATATTTTCAAGATTCATATCGTCGCAGCTCTTGATCTGCTGCATAATGGAATCAATCTGTGCTGGATCTTCCGCCAGAAATTCAACTTCCGCATACTTATCATAAAGTTCCGAGATGCTTTCGTACCTCGCATGACCCTCTAAATTACCTTGCAGTTTGAAATAAGTATCCACATCCACATAAATTAAGTTTTCTACATAAGACGATTCCAGCGTCGAATCGGAAGCTTTCTGGCTGAAATTTGCATGAAACAGCCCCGCAATCTCCACTTCAACAGGTTCGCCCCATGTCTTTAACGGTTCCTTGGTAAAATCATAATTCCCCTCTTTCGTTTCCAGCGTAACCATATCCCCGATCGAAAGATGATTTTGTTCTGCCAGCCAGTCTGAAATCACTGCCTTAAAATGATCTCCTGCCTCAAGATTTCTTCCCTCCAAAATTGTAAGCGCACCCGTTCGGAAATTTTTATGGTTTTCCCCGTTTCTGCAAGCGTATACGTACGTACTGTGACGATCCAGTGCTAACTCTTCTTCCGTAAGCGGATACAATTCATTTTGATCTGGATCGGGATTCGGTTCCAAAGCTGCATACATGCCTGGCTTTAATGTTAAATCTGTCCACACTATATGCATTTCATCAATCACCGTATAGTCTTCCACTCCATCCAGTGAAAGAATTTTTTCCACCATCTTATCCGTAATCATTGGTCCTGCATAATGAGCGGAGGAAGTGCCATTTTCATAATCCGTCACTTCTTTGTACATTTCATTTTCCGTGTTAGCCTTTAAAATAAATCCAGACGACATGCTCACCCGCAGCCGCTCCAGTTCCTGCTCTGTACTTTCTTTCAAGGAAAAACCGAGCAGGACGCTTGTGGACATTAGAAACAAAAGGCATAGCAAAAGCAACATCCTTCCTTTTCTTCGTTTCAGATACAAACTCGCTCTCTCTATAACATTCATTGGCAATTTCCCTCCCTCTATATATCAATCAGAAATGCGTCTTGTATTTTCTGTCTATACATTGTTATTTTCTATATTTCAAAACATTTCTTTCTATTTTTCTTTATTTTAACTTTATCTCATTTATACGTCAATAAATTCAAACTTTTCTGTAAAATTAAGACATATAAAAACTGCCGCAAGTTTCCCCATGGCAGTTTTCCTCATATATTCTAAATTTGTTTTCGCATCTATCAACAAATCTCCGCCCCTGCCGGCATATCTTTTTCCGGTACCAGCAGCGCCAGTTCGCCTTTATCATCCTCTGCGCAAAGCAGCATTCCCTCTGAAAGTACTCCGGCCAGCTTTGCCTGTTTCAGGTTCACCAGCACCATAACTTTTTTACCCACCATATCTTCCGGTGCATAATGCTTGCGGATGCCGGATACAATCTGTTTCACCTGACTTCCGATTTTCACCTGGGAACAAAGCAGTTTCTTGGACTTCTCCACCGCCTTGCATTCAATAATCTCACCCACCTGGAACTGCATCTTCATAAAATCATCAAAGGTAATTTCAGCTTTTGGTTCCAGATCAATCACAGCTTCATCCGGAGTTTCTTCCTCCTTCGGCTCCTCTTCCGGTGTAGAAGGATA
The DNA here is from genome assembly GCA_964419645.1 of uncultured Eubacterium sp. GTDB lineage: Bacteria > Bacillota > Clostridia > Lachnospirales > Lachnospiraceae > Roseburia_B. Next base: position 2,796 of record CAYQRG010000029.1, on the reverse strand, counting down.
ACGCTCCTCTACTTTTTTCAGAACCTCTTCCAGATCCAGTCTTGCAAACAAAATTTCCGGTTTCTCGGTTACTTTGTTTCCGCTTTCATAATGGCCAAAATTGGAAAGCTCCTCATAAGGAACCTCTTTCGCATTTAACTGAGCCAATACTTTTTCTGCAGTTTCCGGCATAAAGCTTTTCAGAAGAGTTGCTCCAATGCTGATACTCTCCACCAGATTATACAAAACTGTCTCTAATCTTGGCAGTGTCGCCTCATCCTTTGCCAGAATCCATGGTGTTGTCTCATCAATATATTTATTGCAGCGTTTGAACAGGTTAAACACTTCTGTCATCGCATCCGCCACACGAAGCTCTTCCATTTTAGCTTCTACTTTAGCTGCCGTGCCTGTGACAAGGCTCTTTAACTCCTCGTCCACGGATTCAGATACGCCACTGTCTTTTACAATGCCGCCGAAATATTTATTGCTCATGGAAATTGTGCGGTTGACAAGATTGCCCAGCGTATTGGCAAGGTCAGAATTTAACCTCTCTACCATAAGCTCCCAGGTAATCACACCGTCATTGTCAAAAGGCATCTCATGCAGTACAAAATAACGCACTGCATCCACGCCGAAAAATTCCACCAGTTCATCGGCATAGAGCACGTTTCCTTTGGATTTGCTCATTTTTCCGTTTCCCTGCAAAAGCCATGGATGTCCAAATACCTGCTTTGGAAGGGGCAGATCCAGTGCCATTAAGAAAATCGGCCAGTAAATCGTATGGAACCGGATAATATCTTTTCCGATCAAGTGCAGTTCTGCCGGCCAGTTCTTTAAAAACAGTTCACTGGAATTGCCGTCGGCGTCGTACCCAATCTTCGTAATATAGTTGGTCAACGCATCCAACCATACATATACCACATGCTTTGGATCGAAATCCACCGGAATTCCCCAGCTAAAGGAAGTTCTGGAAACACAAAGATCCTGCAGTCCCGGAAGCAGGAAATTATTCATCATCTCATTTTTTCGGGAAACAGGCTGAATAAATTCCGGATGTGTATTGATATGCTCGATCAAACGATCCGCATATTTGCTCATTTTAAAGAAATAAGCCTCCTCCTTCGCCGGTTTTACTTCCCGTCCACAGTCCGGACATTTGCCGTCTACCAGCTGAGACTCTGTCCAGAAAGATTCACAGGGCGTACAGTAAAGACCTTCATAAGCCCCCTTATAAATATCTCCTTTATCGTATAACTTCTTAAAAATCTTCTGTACCTGTTTCTCATGATCTTCGTCTGTTGTGCGGACAAAGCTGTCGTAAGAAGAATTCATCAAATCCCAGATGCGTTTTACTTCTCCTGCAATCTGATCTACATGCTCTTTTGGCGTAATACCTGCTGCCTCTGCTTTTTCTTGAATCTTCTGTCCGTGTTCATCCGTTCCTGTCTGAAAATAAACGTCATACCCTTCCTGGCGTTTAAACCGGGCAATTGCATCTGCAAGCACAATCTCATAGGTATTACCGATATGAGGCTTGCCAGATGTATAGGCAATTGCCGTTGTCATATAATATTTTCCTTTGCTGCTCATAGCTTCCTCCTTTATTTTGCAATCGAGTAGGGAAGTTTTCCCTACTCGCCGCGCCGCCCGCATGTCGCTGTAAGCGACTATATTCCCCATGTGGGCGTGTGCATAAAAAAGTCCCGTCTCCAAACAAATTGAAGACGAGACATGATTCCCGTGTTACCACTTCGATTCATCCATGCCTCACGGCACAGACCTCAATGCGTACGGCAAAATATCTGCTATACGCTTCCGCTGTAACAGGCGGACCTGTCTGAACTTATCTGCAGGAAACCCCTCAGTTCATTTCATCTGCTCCAAAGCCATCTTCCATGAAACTTCCGTTATCTCCTCTCAGCCCTGTTATTCGTAGAGATTTCTCTGTAAACTTCCCTTTCATGTACTCTCTTTTTCTTCGCATTTATCTTTCTTAGATTAACATGCCCGGCTTTTTCTGTCAAGAATTTCAACTCCGTCAGAAAAACCTTATACTTCTTTTTCTTCTTCTATTTCAATATCTATATCTGCTGTTTTTTCGCAATCATCCTCTTCCACAACAACCGTCAACTTTGCTCCGCAGACACTGCAATATTCTGCCGTATCTGCTGCCTCTGCTCCGCAGTCCGGACATTTTCTTGTACCCTTTAATTCCAGAATCTGCAGTCTCATCCGTTCAATTTCTTCTAATGCCTCTGTAATCTGGTCAAAACGCGCCTGGTCTTCCACTTCTTCTTCCTTATGGGCTTCGTAATATGCCTTTCCAAGCTCTATATACTGTTCTTTAATAAAATCCTCTTTTGACCTGATATCCAGCTTTAACTTTGCAATTCCTGACACATCTTTTGCTTTCTGGGTTACATCCTTACCTACACTTACAATCGTATCTCCGAGTTTTTCAAAAAATTCCATTTTCTGATCTCCTTTCTTATTTTCTGTACGTATTTTTGCGTACATAGAGAGATACCCAAAGGGTATTTCCTGATCATTCAACATCGTTTACCGAACATGCAAACATGTTCTTTCTACTAACGTTCATTATAACATAGATTACAGATATTTTATGCAGTTTTTTCAAATTATTCCAATCTTTTCCTGTCTACTTTTCCAAAACTGTATTTCTCTTCTAATTCTCTCACTTGCTTTTCAAAGGACAAATCTTCCTCCTTTCGCTCATTCACATAACTATGTGCCTCTAATGCCGTATCCTGCTCCTGAATCAGACAGACCGCAATATTGGAACAATGATCTGCCACT
>CAYQRG010000028.1:0-14778 GCA_964419645.1 uncultured Eubacterium sp. | reverse complement strand
ATTTTTGCTGTACAGTCATAATGGCGTCGAGGTATCCTTTTGTATAATCGGGCAAGCCCGTCAGCTTTTCAAAGAGATTGTGATCCTCATTGTAGAGAGAACCTACGAAAGACACTTCCGAACGGAGTTTCTTTGCAAACTCGTCAGGTGTTTGCAGAGAAGATAAACGCTTCGTATTAGCTGCCAGTGGCAGATAGTATACGGTGGGAATCCCGGCATTTTTAAATTTCAGATAGGTAGTTTTATCAAACAAAAAAACATAATTGCAGTCGTTGATCAGTGTATAGGAATACAGAGAAACAAGGGGACTGTCATATACATAGGATACATATTTTAAGTGATGCCGTTTGCAGCAGTTGGAGAGAATCGGAAAATAGTTAAAGGAGAAGACAAAATCGAAATTTTCCTTTTGAACTGCCGCATCAAAGGCCTGCTCATAGGCAGCATCTGAGCGGCTGTGATAGGCTTCGTGAAAGAAGAGGGTACATTCGATACCACATTCGCCAAAGGCTTCTAACATATCTTCTTTTGCAAAAGCGGGGGAGTTGAGAAACAGGATTTTCATTTTTATACGTTCCTTTCTATATGGAATGCAAGAGAGAGCATATCCAGAAGCCGTTTAGGGTAGTTGTGATATTCCCTGGCTGTCTGGGCGCCATTGTGTGCAATCTCTTTCCGGTCTTTTTCGTGGGTAAGATAATATTCTGTCTTTTGCAGCAGTTCTTCTTCACTGCCGTAGCACTCTAAATCCACTCCCGGCGTGAAACAGTCGGGTAGCTCTATTTGATAATTGGTCAGCAGGAATCCACCGCAGCCTAAAATATCGAAAATACGAAGGGAAAGCCCTTCCCGTATGGATTTGGAAGTAATATTTAAATTAATTTTACTGTAGTGGAAAATACGGGGCATTTCCGTTAAAGTCTTTGCAAGCCCCCGGTTGCGAACCGGAATCCCGGTTGTATCACTGCCGGTATATAAATCTACAGAAAACCGTTTGCCTAAAGCTGTTAATGTGCGAATACGCTCAGAAGCGGAAATTTTCGCACAGAGATAGAGCCTCGCCATGGCAAGGCGGTCATTGCGTATAAAATTCTCCGGTGGAGTATAAAAGCTGGGAAGATGATTGCGAAATTCTTCTACGATTTCGTCACTTAAAACTTCTTCTAAAAAATAACAGCCGTAAATGCTCTGTTGGGCATTCATGATGCCTTCCAGATATCCGGTTAAATAATCGGATGCTCCAGTTAGGCGGTCATAAGGGCATTTTTCTGTATAAAGAGATCCCACGAAGGAGACGTCGCTGCTGTAGGTTTGTATCTCTTTATGGGAAGTCTGTGCGATAACAGTATCCCAGCGGGCCGGATTCGTGGCAAGAGGCAGATGAAAAACACAGTCAGGATTCCTGGGAGCAATATCTCTATACTGGGCTGCGTCGAATAGGAAAATGCGGTTGCATTTATTTTCGATGGAATGGGAAAGAAGATCCATAACCGGGCAGTCCACTGTCCAACAGAGATAGAGAAGACCGTGGATTTTGCATACTTCGGAAATAAAGGGATAGAAATTGACACTGAATACAAAGTCATAAGAGTGTTTTAAAAGAGCCTTGTGAAGATATTCCACACGTCTGGCAGTTGGCACGTTCTTTTCCGCGATTTCCATTGTTAATTCGTGTACAGTATTGCCAAGTTCTAAAAAGCCGGTTATGATATCAGGTTCACATATGCTTCCATAGCGGTAAAATAATATGTTCATAGAAAAATCCCTTCTTTTATCAGTTGTCAAAGATTTATAAACATTATATACTAAAAAGGCAGGTGTGGCAACGCTGAGCCGGATTCCCACTTGGTTAAATCTACAGGTTCTTATGGATTTTGCAGCAATGTACAAAGTCCCGGGGTGAACAGCTACAATAGATTTTAGTCAGAGGAAAAAATAGCAGGAGGTTTGGAAATAAAATGTTAAACGGAAAAACAATTTTAGTGACAGGGGGCACAGGTTCCTTTGGAAATGAATTTACAAAGTATGTATTGGAACATTATGAACCCAGAAAGATTATCATCTATTCCAGAGATGAATATAAACAATTTATGATGAACAATAAATTCAGCAAGTATAAAGATAAGCTGCGGTTTTTTATCGGAGATGTCAGGGATAAAGACAGATTGTACCGGGCTTTTGACGGAGTGGATTATGTGGTGCATGCGGCTGCATTGAAACAGGTGCCTGCCTGTGAATACAACCCTATGGAGGCAGTGAAAACAAATATCAACGGAGCTATGAATATTGTAGATGCGGCATTGGACTGCGGTGTAAAACGTGTCGTAGCCCTTTCTACAGATAAGGCAGTTAATCCGATCAATCTCTACGGGGGTACAAAGCTGGTATCAGACAAATTATTTATTGCGGCAAATGCATATGCAGGTACAAAAGATGTTTGCTTTTCCATTGTAAGATATGGAAATGTGGCAGGTAGCAGAGGTTCTGTCATTCCTTTTTTCCGGAATATTGCGGCAGAAGGGAAAAAGGAACTTCCGATTACGGATTACCGGATGACTCGGTTCTGGATCAGCTTGGAAGAAGGCGTGCAGCTTGTGATCAAAGCGTTGTCTGAGGCAAAAGGCGGCGAGACGTTTATTTCCAAAATCCCCTCCTTTAAAATTACAGATCTGGCGCAGGCAATTTTACCGGGATGTAAGATGCCGGAAGTGGGAATCCGTGAGGGGGAGAAACTTCATGAAGTCATGGTGACAAAAGAAGACTCCATGTTGGCATATGAGTATGAAAAGCATTATATTGTATATCCGCATTTTGAATGGTGGCAGGAGAGCAAAATCCAGGCAGGCGGAAAGAAAGTAGATCAGGGATTTGAATACAGCTCCGGAACAAATACAGAGTGGCTGTCTGTAGAGGAGATTGCAGAGCGGTTAAAGACAGTACAGCTCCATTAGGAAGGAAAATCATGAAAGTCATAAGTGTACTGGAAACGGAAGAATTAAAAGACGAGAGATTTTTTGAGATATTATACGATGAACATCTGGCAGAAGGGGCGCTTTGGATTCCAAAATCAATTTTTGGAGAAGTTGGAGGATTGAATTTCGGGATTAAGGCAAAGCGGCAGTACGAATTGCTGCTGCGTCTGGCAGAACGGTATCCTTTAGGGATAGTCGACTGTGAGGAGGAGAAAGAATTTTCAGAAGAGTATGTGTTGCTGGAGGAACCGGAGAAAGAGTCGCCGTGGGAGGGAATCTGCACAGACGCTTATATCATATCCCGATACAGAGACAAGCTTTTGACATATCAGCGTTTGAATGAGGTTGTGGAAAGTTTTCTTTTTGGGGCAGAAATGCAGGGATTAAAAGAAAAGGCGGCATCTTTTCTGGAAAAAATGCTCCGCCGGGAAAAAGAGTATTATGACATGGATGATGCAGTTAGGCCTGTGTTGATCTACAAAGGCATAGATGTCTGTTACAACATATTGAATCTATTTGCAGAACAGTTTGGAGAGGCTCTTGAGCGCATGGGGGCTTCGGTGGAATATTTTGATCCGGAAAGTGAAGATGTAAGACATATGGCAGAACGCGTCGGGAAACGCTATCGGGCAGTGATCGGTTGGCAAAGCTATATGTTCAGCATTACAGTAGGGAAGCAAAAGACGTATCTGCATGAGGTGATTACGGCGCCTGCATTTAACTTTATTTTTGATCATCCGATTTGGGAAAAATCCATATTGACGAATTCTCCGCAGACAGTCAGCGTTTTGACACATGATCCCTATTATGTGGATTTTTGCAAGAAATACTATCAAAAGCATGCTTATTTATTCCCTCCTGCGGGAGATTTACCAAGGAAAGAAGAGAATCAGAAAAAATATGACATTTCATTTGTCGGTACCTATGAAGATTACCGGGATGATCTGATCAAAATGCATCAAATGGATCGGGAAACCCGATTTCTGGCAAACCGGTTTTTACTGGCGATGCGAAAAAATCCGAACCAGACGGCAGACGAGACTTTTCGGCAGACATTGTATGAAAGGCGTGGGAACTATACAGATGAAGAATATCTGGAATCGTTTTTCCAGTGTAGGAGAATGATCTTTTGTGCAATGCATCACAACCGTGTGAAAATAATTGAAACGCTTTTGAAGGCAGGATGTACCGTAGACGTGTTTGGAGATAGCTGGGAGAAGTGTCCTTTAAAGAAATATCCGAATTTGATTCGGCATCCAAGCCTTATGGGAGAGGAATGTATAGAGGTATGGCAGCAGTCCAGAATTTCCTTGAACATCATGTCCTGGCACAAAGGAGGTTTCACGGAGCGTATGGCGAATATTATGCTTTGCAAAACCGTTCTGGCTACAGATGATACTGCCTATTTGAAGGGGAGATTTGAGCATGGCAGGGATCTTTTGATCTTTCGTATCGATGACCTGGAACAGTTACCAGCCATGCTGAAGGAATATTTAAGCAACCCAGAGAAACTGGAAGAAATTGCAGAGAACGGATATAAAAAGACAAGGGAATCCCATACCTGGGACAAACGGGCGGAAGTATTTTTGCGTGAGATATTGGAGGAAGAAGTATGCAGCAGGAAATAGAAAGACGGCTGTCGAATCTGAAGGGGCTTACGATAGAAGAATATTATGAAGTGTTTGGCGAGACGGAGCAGTGGCTGGAGAGTCTGGAGCATTCCGTTATACCCAAACAAGAGTACACAGATGAAATTTCAGATCTCTGCAAAAATCTGACGCGGGAAATGTCTATTTATCCCGTATGGATGAAGATACACTTGTTATCCTTTTGTATGAAATGCAGTGGCCACTTAACCTATGCAGAGCTGTTGATGCAGGAAATTTTGGACGCAGATTATAATATTTTGGGCGAATATAATAAATATTTTCTGTACTGGCAGATGAGCGACAGTACATTTCAAAATACAAGACTGCAAAGTGAAAATATTGAGCTGGGCAGAACGGTACTGTACCGCGAATTATATGATGCGTTTTATCAGGCCTTACAGGTGGAAAATTTCTCCTGGATTCCTCTGGAGCAGAGGAGGCAGGATTTGGTATTTCTATTTACATCGCAATTTTTGAAAGAGACGCATGCACCAACGAAAACTGCCTTAGACAGGGCATATGTTTTACAGAAATATCTTGGAAAACAGGTCGTGATCATCAATACGGCTATGTTGATTCCACAAAAAGGGGATACACCTTTTTATGACCGTAAGCAGGGAGAATATCTGCCGGAATATTGTAATAACAGGCAGTTTTCATTTCGGGGAGAACAATTTGAATTATTTCAGTGCGAAAATCAAATGCCTGATTTGAATACGATGTATAGGTTGTTGCAAAAGGTAAAAGAAGAAAGACCTTACTGCATCATTAGTGTGGGAGCTGGAGATATTTGCGCAGATTTGTGTGGAAAGACTGTGCCGCAAATTGCAATCGGTACGGTTTTTTCTGAAGTGGCAGTGACAACAGCCCGCTATCAGGTGATTGAAAGAGAGCTTTTGGCATCGGACTACAAACAACTTCAGATTTTAGGCACAGCTCCTGAAAATGTAAAAAAGGCAGTGTTTACCTTTGTGTTTAAAAAACAGGAACATCATTTTATGAGAGCGGAGCTTGGACTGCCGGAAATGGGAGTGGTACTGTTAATCACCGGTTGGCGTTTGGGAAATGAAGTGAAAGATGAATTTTTACATATGCTGGAGGAGATCATTCACAAAGAAGAGAGCGTCCAGGTAGTGTTTATGGGACTATTTGAGGGATATGAAAAAGCAATGGAAGGATTTCCGGATCTTTTGGAAAAATCTCATTATCTTCCATACCAGGAGGATGCGTTGGCGGTCACAGAGTGTTGTGATATTTATGTGAATCCCAAACGTAAGGGTGGCGGCAGCTCATCTGCAGAGGCGCTTTTTATGGGACTTCCGGTAGTGACGATGCCTTTTGGAGATGTGGCGGCAGCAGCAGGAGAGGATTTTTGGGTAAAGGATTATGAAGAAATGAAAGATCAGATTTGCCGTTATTGCCAAGACAAAAAATATTATGAGGAAATGTCATCCCTTGCCAGACAAAGGGCAGAGGTATTGACAGACAGTAAAACCCATTTCTGTGAATTATTCCGGGAAATCGAGCAAAAACCGGATTTTCGGTAAAGGAAGATAAAATGAAAAAGATAAGCGTAATCATTCCGTGTTATAATGCACAAAAGTATATAGACAGATGTATGAACTGTCTGGAGAGACAGACGATTGGTTTAGAATCTTTAGAAATTATTCTGATCAATGACGGTTCTGTGGATGCCACTCTGGGAAAATTAATGCTGTATGAGCAGAAATATCCAGAGCAGATACTTCTGGTGAATTGTGAAAAAAATCAGGGACAGGGAATTGCCAGAAATATCGGAATTGGATATGCCTCAGCAGAATATATTGCTTTTTTGGATGTGGACGATGTAATTGCAGATACTTTTTATGAAAAATTGTATCAAAAGATCGATGAGGGCAAATATGACTGGGTGAGTGCAAAATTTGTGCATATTCCACCGGAAGAGGAGCCGGATTTTACAGAACCGATACAAAAAAGGGATAAGGAATATCACTGTGCTTTGGATGAGTGCCTTCTGTTTCAAAATCTGGGAGAAGGAATGCATAACGGCAGCTTTGGCGCGTTGCCGGCGAGGTTGTTTCGCAGAGATTTTGTCGTAGAACATGAAATTTTGTTCCCGGAAAGGCTGATGTATGAGGACAATTACTGGGGAGCAAAGTGCGGCGTTTTTTCAAAACATGTCTATATTCTGGATGAAGTGTTGTACTGCTATTATAAAAATACGGATTCGGTCGTATCCTCTAGAAATACGTCCTATCATCTGGATCGGATGAAAATAGAAGAAATGGTGGTGGAACTGTTCAAGGAGCAGGGATTGTTTGAGAAATTCCATGAAGAGATAGAGGGAAGATTTATCCGGCTGTATTATTGCGGCACATGGCTGGCAGTATTTTTAAAAATGGATGAGATACCGGATATTCTACCGGTGATGAGAAAGAAAATTTATGAGCTGTTTCCGAATTATAAAGAGAATTCTTATGTGAAAAGGCTTTCTGCTCTGGATCAGATGATGTTGAAGCTGTTAGATGACGAAGAAGGATATACGATAGAGGAGTTGGAATGTATCAAAAAGGGGTATGTACAGGATTTTCTTCGTACTAATAGCTGATTTGGAGAGGAAGTTGTATAAATATATTTTGGAGATTCCGATATGAGAAGATTTGTAAAAAACAGAGTTCTGGAATACATCGAAGATTTGCAAAAACAACATAAATTACTGGAAACCGTATTTTTGCAAAATAATACAGAAGAAATTTCCAGGTTATCTGCAGGGTGCCAGGAAAAGGCAATTGTGGTTGGGAATACCATAGAAGCGGAGGGAGCATCCCACGTGGCAGCGGTAAAAAAGCTGGAATCCTACTGTGAGACTCTCTATCGACAGTCTATGGGATTGGAAGATTTCACAAGGCAAAAATTGGATGCCTGCATATTCGATGTGCGGGATTATGTGAAAGATCAGATATCCGAAGAACTGGAAGTTGTATTTTTCCCTTATAAGGCTTCCATGTGGGACAGCCTGGAAAGCGTATGGAGGGCTGCGATAGATGATGCGACCTGCACCGCTTATGTGGTTCCGATTCCTTATTTTGATAAAAATCCGGATGGAACGGTTTCTGCCATGCATTATGAGAAAGATGCGTTTCCAGAATATGTGCCGGTGGTACACTGGAATGATTATGATGTAAAAACGAGACATCCGGATGTGATCTATATTCACAATCCTTATGACCACGGAAACAAAGTGACAACGGTTCATTTGGATTTTTACGCAAAAGAATTGAAAAAATATACGGATCTGCTGGTATATATCCCCTATTTTGTCTGTGTGGATGATGCAGTGCCGGAACATTTATGCGTATTGCCGGGAACGTTATATGCAGACCGGGTGATTGTACAATCAGAAAAAGCAAGGGATATTTATATCCGGGAATTTCAGAAGTTTGAAGAAGAATACGGATGTAAAGGAAAATTCGGAAATCCGGAAGAAAAATTTTTGGCTCTTGGTTCTCCAAAATATGACGCTGTGTTTCGGGCAATGAACGAAGAAATTCAATTGCCAAAGGATTGGCACAGAAAGGTTGTAAGGGCGGATGGAAGCCGGAAAAAAGTTTTGTTGTATAATACCAGTGTTTCTCAATTGCTTGTGGGTAAAGAAGAACTGTTGAAAAAAATAAAGGCTGTATTTGCATATATGAAAAACAGAGAAGATATGGTGCTTCTCTGGAGACCGCATCCTTTAAGCACAACGACCTGCGAGGCGATGCGGCCGGAGCTTTTAAATGCGTATGAAGCAATTGTAAAAGCATATCGGGAAGAAGATTTGGGAATTTATGATGATACATCGGACTTGCACAGAGCAATTGCAGTTTCCGATGCTTATTACGGAGACATGAGTTCTTTGGTGGAATTATATCGGGTGACAGGAAAACCGGTAATGATACAGAATGTAGATATGATATAACAGGGGGTTCTTATGGAGTTTCCAAATTCTTATTTTGAAGATGAAGTAAGAGAAGGCTTTTTTATTGCAGGCATGATAAAGCGAGCATGGGCGGCGCAGGTGGAAGTGCTTTTGGACATTGATAAAGTCTGTAAAAAGCATCAGATCACCTATTTTGCAGATTTTGGGACTTTGCTTGGGGCAGTCCGCCATCAGGGGTTTATCCCTTGGGATGATGATCTGGATATCAGCATGAAACGGGAAGATTACGATCGTTTTCTTGCGGTAGCAAAAGAACTGCCGGAAGGCTATTATGTTAGAGATATTCATACAGACGATACCTATACGGAGTTGTTTGCCAGAGTACTAAACAGCAGGGAAATCAGTTTTGAACCGGAATTTTTAGAGAAATTTCACGGTTGTCCCTATGGAATGGGAATTGATGTGTTTGTCATGGATGATCTTGCACCAAATCCGAAGGCGGAGGAGGAGCAAATGCAGATGATTTCCTCTGTTTTGACAATGATAGATCAAATGGATGCCGATATGCCAAGGGATCAGATCATAGCAGCGAAAGAGCGGATAGAACAGGCTCTTTCCATACAAATAGACAGCAGACGTCCTTTGAAAAATCAGTTATTTTTGTTGTTGGAGCAGATTTTCTCTATGTATATGGGGCAGGAGTCCGAAGAGATTGCGGTTATGCCTCTGTGGATCAAAGATAAAAAGTGCCGGATGAAAAAAGCCTGGTATCAGGAAACGACAGAATTGCCGTTTGAAAGGACAGTGATCCCGGTACCTGTATGTTATAATGCCGTATTGCATCAAAAATACGGACAGTATATGGTTTCTCAAAAAATGGGAGGCAGCCATGATTATCCGTTACATCGAAAACAGGAAGAGGCACTAAAGCGGCAGGTGGGAATCAATCCCTATACGTATGTGATTTCCAGAGAAGATCTCAATGGGAATCATGCTGCTCCAAAAAGGACTGTGAAAAAGCAGATCCGGGAATTTTTGCAGTTGCTGCAGGAATTGCAGGATAAGCTGGACGAAATATTTGCAGCTACTGGCTGGGGAGTATGTGATATGCATAGAGATCTGGAAGGTGCTGTAACAGAAGATTTTAAGCGGGTAAATTGGAATACAGATACGATATTAGAAATGTTAGCCAAATGTCAGGAAACGGCCATTTCCTTTGGAACATTTATTGAATCGGTAAAGGGAGAAGGAACGGATACTGTCAGCAGATTGGAAGCATATTGCGAAGAAATTTACCGGATTTATGAAGCAGTTTCAGGAAATGAGGGAGAGACTGCCTGTAGAAGTTATAACATATTGAGAAAACGGTCAGAGGAGATTGCAAAAACCTGCAAAAGAGAAATCGATTTGCGGCGCGAGATTGTATTTCTTCCCTGTAAGGCATCACAATGGGATGCACTGGAAAGTGTCTGGAGAGCGGCCAAAGAAGATTCGGATTGTATTGTTTTTGTAATTCCTATTCCGTATTTTTCCAGAAAATCTGACGGAAGTTTTGGCGAGATGCACTATGAGGCAGAACTGTTTCCGGACGATGTTCCGTTGACGGCTTATCATACCTTTGACTATGAAGGACATTGCCCGGATGTGATGTATATACAAAATCCTTATGACGCGTATAATCTGGCAATCAGCGTACATCCTTTTTTCTATTCGGAAAATTTGAAAAAATATACGGAAAAACTGGTGTATCTGCCGCCTTTTGTGGTAAATGAGATCACAGTGGAAGAGCAGAGAGCCATTGAAAATCTGAAATATTGCTGCATTGTTCCGGGGATGGTTCATGCAGATAAAGTGATTGTCCAGTCGGAAGGGATGAGGCAGGTTTATATTCAGATTTTAACAGAGGCAGCAGGAGAAGAGACAAGAGAGATTTGGGAAGAAAAAATTTGGGGGATTGGTTCCCCGAAAATGGATCAGAATTTGGAATGTGGCAGTTTGAAAAAAGTTGTTTTGTATGGCACAAGCGCATCTGTTTTATTGGAACAGCAAGAGGCGGTGCTTGAGAAGATGAAACGGGTTTTTGGTGTGTTTTGGGAAAAGAGGGACGAGATTCTTTTGCTCTGGGCGCCGGATCATGTTAATGAGGGCAGTTTCAAAGATACGGAGCCTGTTTTGTGGGATAAATACCAAAAGATGATGCGGCAGTATCAGGATGAGGATATGGGAATTTTGGATTGCTCCGGTGATATGGCAAGAGCGGCGGCAGTGTGTGATGCTTATTACGGCGACGGTGGATATGCGGCACAGTTGTGTATTAGAAGAAAGATTCCGGTGATGCTGCAGGAGGTTGAGGTGTAAAGCTGGAGATGAGAGGTGACGCGGAATGGAAAAGACGTTTAATGTAAATGGGGTATGTTATCCGGATGAGCATTATATGGTTGATCTGACGAGCAGATTAGTTGAAATTAAAAAACTGGTGGATAGTGGAAAATATTTTGTTATTAACAGAGGACGGCAGTACGGAAAGACAACGACGCTTCGGGCATTGCGGGAATATCTGCGTCAGGAGTATGTGGTGATATCTATGGACTTTCAGCGGATCAGTACGGCGGATTTTAGGGATGAGTATGTATTTTCGAAAGCATTTATTAGTACTATGATACCAATTATACGCAATAGGAGATTGCGGATTACAGGTTTACATGAGGAATCTGTTCAAAGATTAGAAAAAGCGGCCAAAGACACGGAAAATGTTGGGTTGTCAGAGATGTTTGAGCTTTTGTCTGAATTATGTGATACTGCAGACAAACCGGTTGTTCTTGTTTTGGATGAAGTGGACAGTGCTTCCAACAATCAGGTATTTCTGGATTTTTTGGCACAGCTTCGTGCATTATATTTATCCAGAAAAGAGTATGCAGCATTTCAGTCCGTTATTTTAGCAGGAGTGTACGACATCAAGAATTTAAAGCAGAAAATAAGGCCGAAAGAGGAACACAAATATAACAGTCCTTGGAATATTGCGGCAGATTTTAATGTAGATATGAATTTTTCTATACAGGATATCGCAGGAATGCTTCAGGAATATGAAAAAGATCATGATACAGGTATGGAGATTACGGAAATAGCGAAATTGATCCAGGAATATACGGGAGGTTATCCGTATATGGTATCCAGAATTTGCCAGTTGATGGATGAGCAGTTAGCCGGAAGTCGTGATTTTTTGCAAAAAGCATCGGTTTGGACAAAAGAAGGCGTATTGGAATCCGTGAAATTATTTCTCTCTCTGTCATCCACGCTTTTTGATGATATGACAAAAAAACTGACAGATTTTCCAGAATTGAAAAAGATGCTGAAAGAAATTTTGTTCCATGGAAGACAATATTCCTATGAAAGGGAGAATCCTTTTATTAATCTTGGGATCATGTTTGGTTTTCTGAAAAACCAGAATCATACCGTTATGGTTGCAAACCGGATTTTTGAAATGAAATTATACAATATTTTTCTTTCAGAGGAAGAAACAGGAAATCTGGAATATCAGGCAGACACATTCGATAAAAACCAGTTTGTGCAAAACGGACATCTTGATTTGGAATTGGTTTTAAGAAAATTTACAGAGCATTTTGAAGAAGTGTACGGAGATTGTACAGATCGTTTTCTGGAAGAAAACGGAAGGCGGTTTTTTCTGCTTTATTTGAGGCCGATCATCAACGGGACAGGAAATTATTATATTGAGGAACAGACGCGTAATATGAAACGAACAGATATTATCGTTGACTATCGTGGGGAACAGTTTGTCATTGAACTAAAAATATGGCATGGGGAGGAATATCAAAACCGCGGGAAGCAGCAGTTGTTTGAATATCTGGAATATTATCATCAGGAGAAAGGATATCTGCTTAGTTTTAATTTTAATCAGAAGAAGGAAATCGGGATGAAAGTGATTTCTTTTCAGGGGAAAGAGATTGTGGAGGCAGTAGTATAGGAGTTGGGAGATACAATGAAGAAAAAAATAACAGTAATCGGAGCAGGCTATGTGGGATTATCCAATGCAATTCTGCTGGCCCAGCATCATCAGGTGACCGCATTGGATCTGGATAAAGAGAAGGTGGATTTGATCAATCAGAAAAAATCCCCCATCCTTGATAAAGAAATACAGGAATATCTGAAAAAAGATACATTGGATCTGAAGGCAGTAAGGGATAGAGAAGAGGCAGTAGCGGGAGCAGAATATGTGATTATTGCAACGCCTACCAATTATGATCCGGATAAAAACTATTTTGATACATCTTCGGTAGAATCCGTAGCAGAATATGTTTTGCAGGAAAACCCTTCGGCAGTGATTGTGATCAAATCGACCATACCGGTGGGGTATACAGAAAAACTGAGAGAAAAATATCAGACAGACCGGATCTTGTTTTCGCCGGAATTTTTGCGGGAAGGACATGCGTTATATGATAACCTCTATCCTTCCAGAATCATTGTGGGAGTACCGGAAGGGAATGCCGGTATGCAGCAGAAAGCCAAGGAATTTGCAGATCTGTTAAAAGAGGGAGCCATAAAAGAAGAAATCCCAACTTTATTTATGAATAGTACGGAAGCAGAAGCTGTGAAATTATTTGCCAATACATACCTGGCTCTTCGGGTTGCATATTTCAATGAACTGGATACTTATGCAGAAGTGCGTGGATTGGATACAAAAAAGATTATTGAAGGAGTAGGATTAGATCCAAGGATCGGAACCCATTACAATAATCCGTCTTTCGGATATGGAGGCTATTGCCTGCCAAAAGATACTAAGCAGCTTTTAGCGAATTACAATGACGTTCCCAATAATATTATCGGAGCCATAGTAGACGCAAACCGTACCAGAAAGGACTTTATTGCAGAGCGGGTATTGGAAAAAGCGGGATATTACAGCAAAGGAACAGGCAGAAACGGGGTTCCCGGAAAGGATTGCGTCATAGGTGTATATCGCCTAACCATGAAATCGGGTTCCGATAATTTCAGGCAGAGTTCGATTCAGGGGATAATGAAACGGATCAAGGCTAAGGGTGCGGAAGTGATCGTATATGAGCCAGCTTTGGAAGAAGAAACATTTTTTGGGAGCAAGGTGGTCCGATCCTTAGAGGAGTTTAAAAAATGTGCGGATGTGATCGTGGTTAATCGAATTTCAGATGAGCTGAAGGATGTTGTAGAGAAAGTATATACGAGGGATCTGTTTCGGGAAAATTGAATCTAATATGTGGGGGAGAAAATGCCGATATATAATATGTTATTAAATATCATGGATGATATATTGGATACAGGGAGGTAATGACATTATGGAGAAAAGGCATTATAGAGAAAAATTCATGAACAAATAACGTATTCATGAATTTTTTTTGTTCTTATCATAAACATATGTTTTTGAGGGAGGATTTTAATGGATAAGATAATTATATATGGTGCAGGTCAAATGGGAAAAAGAGGATATGATTTTCTTAAATTTTCAGGACTTGAAAAAAAAGTATATGGATTTACGGATAAGAAATACCAGGAAATGGAAAGTATTGATGGAAAAAAAATATATTCTTATCATGATGCCATAAGTTTTAATCTTCCTTTTTATATTCTGATAGGGGATGAAAGAGAACGGGAGAAAATAAAGAGAAAGCTTTTGGACGATGGAATGATCTGTTATGGCGAAGAAGATATGTGGAGATTGTTTGATGACAGAGTTCAATATAATAGATGTTTTGTCGCCTATGACCATATTGACGGATATGAAGATTATTTTGAAATAATAGAGGAGCAGTCAGCGCTGGATATTTTTTGGGAAAAGGATAAGTCCAAATTTTATGAACTGTTTCAGAGATTGGATTTAGATAATGTGATTGAATTAGCATGTGGAAGAGGAAGGCATGTTCCCCAGTATTTGGATCAGGCAGGAAAGATTACCTTAGTAGATATATTACAAAAAAATATAGATTATTGTATGAAAAGATTTCGGAATTACAATAATATATTCTATTATTGTAATGATGGGTATAATCTGGAAAAACTGAGTACAGGAGAATATAGCGCTCTTTTTTGTTATGATTCAATGGTGCATTTCGAAATGATGGATATTTACGAATATTTAAAGGATATATACAGAGTGTTAAAATCCGGAGGGAGGGCATTGCTGCATCATTCTAATCATGATAAAGATTATAAAATCGAATATAGCCATTCACCGGGTGGAAGAAATTTTATG
>CAYQRG010000027.1:12871-14834 GCA_964419645.1 uncultured Eubacterium sp. | reverse complement strand
CATACGAAAAATTACAGGAAATTGTAAAAGAATATCCCACACCCTTCTATTTATATGACGAAAAAGGCATACGGGAAAATGCAAAAGCAGTTAGGGAAGCATTTGCGTGGAATAAAGGATTTCGAGAGTATTTTGCAGTAAAAGCGACGCCGAATCCGTTTTTGATCAATATATTAAAGGAATACGGCTGCGGCGTGGACTGCTCTTCCATGACGGAATTGATGCTGTCTGATGCCATTGGATTTTCCGGTGAAGAAATCATGTTTTCTTCTAATGATACGCCCGCGGAGGAATTTATTTTTGCAGATCAGATTGGGGCAACCATTAATCTGGACGATTTTACCCATATCGAATTTCTGGAAAAAACAATTGGCAAAATCCCGGAGACAATCAGTTGCCGTTTCAATCCCGGCGGCGTATTTAAAATCAGCAACAGCATTATGGACAATCCAGGAGATGCGAAATATGGCTTTACAAAAGAGCAGCTCTTTGAAGGTTTCAAAATTTTGAAAGAAAAGGGAGCGAAAAAATTCGGTGTCCATGCATTTCTGGCCAGCAACACAGTAACAAACGAATATTATCCGATTTTGGCGAAGACATTGTTTGAGACAGTGGTGGAATTAAAAGAGGCAACCGGATGTGACATTCGTTTCATTAATCTTTCCGGCGGCGTGGGAATCCCCTATACACCGGAGCAGACGCCGAACGATATCCGGGAAATTGGCGAAGGCGTTCGCAAAGTATACGAAGAAATTTTAGTTCCGGCAGGTCTTTCCGATGTAGCAATCTATACGGAAATGGGACGTTTCATGATGGGGCCTTACGGTCATCTTGTGACAAAAGCCATTCATGAAAAACATACACATAAGGAATATATCGGTGTGGATGCCTGTGCCGTGAATCTGATGCGTCCGGCGATGTACGGCGCTTATCATCACATTACGGTAATGGGTAAAGACAATACAGTTTGCGACCATAAATACGATATTACAGGTTCTCTTTGTGAAAACAATGATAAATTTGCCATTGACCGTATGCTGCCGAAGATTGACAAAGGAGATCTTCTGGTGATTCACGATACGGGAGCCCACGGATTTGCCATGGGATACAACTACAACGGCAAATTAAAATCGGCAGAAATCCTGCTAAAAGAGGACGGAAGTTTTCAACTAATCCGCCGGGCAGAGACGCCGGAAGATTATTTTGCAACCTTTGACTGCTTTGATATTTTGAAAAATATGAAAAAACCCTTGTAATTTTGTTCAGAATATGCTAATATACCATTTGTCCGGTCAAACGGACAGATACGCCGGCGTGTCGGAATTGGCAGACGAGGCAGACTCAAAATCTGTTGGCGGCAACGTCGTATGGGTTCAAGTCCCATCGCCGGCATTGTATGGAGGAACACAGAAATTTTAGCTGTGTTTCTTTTTTTTATACACACCTTTCCTGTTTGATTGCTACAGATATTCCGGGAAAAATTGTCAGCAGAGCTGACGGTGGCAGATTCTGCAGGAATGGTGCATGCGCAATTCAATTGCAAGTATGAATAATGAAAGAAAGGAATGTAAGTTAAAATGAAATATCAATTTTGGGGCTCTGCGCAGGCGAATGTTCCTGCCATTACAGACAAATACAAAGGAATCCATACGCCGATTGATTTATACGATGCCCTTTCCAAAATCTGGTGCGCGGATACCTGTGCGCCGAGGATGCGGCAGGACTGGACACCGGAGAATAAAACTCTGGGGCAGTGTTCTATCACAGCGTTTCTGGCGCAGGATATCTTTGGCGGCAAAGTGTATGGAGTATTGCGGCCGGGCGGAAATTATCATTGCTATAATGTGGTGGGAGATTGCCGGTTTGATTTGACCAGCGAGCAGTTTGGAGATGAAATTCTGGTTTATGAGGGGAATCCTGAACAGTTTCGGGAAACGCATTTTGCGAAGGAGGAGAAACGGCT
>CAYQRG010000027.1:2411-12861 GCA_964419645.1 uncultured Eubacterium sp. | reverse complement strand
GAATATTTGAAGAGAGAGCTGGAGAAGATGTAACCGGCTGTCCAATATAATCAAAATTATCTTGTATTTCATGTTTTATCTGATGTATAATAATTGCTGTATGTAGTAATAGCACATTTTTGGAAAACTTATAAACAATACAGCAGATGAGGATTACATTATGGGATTTACAATGATTTTATCGCTTTTAAGCGGTGTGGCACTGTTTTTGTTTGGAATGTCCTTAATGGGGGATGGTCTAAAGAGTGTTGCCGGAGATAAGCTGGAGCTGACGCTTTATCGTCTGACCAATACTCCGTTGAAAGGTGTTTTACTGGGAATGGTAGTGACTGCGATCATTCAGTCATCTTCAGCCACAACTGTTATGGTAGTCGGTTTTGTCAATTCCGGTATGATGCAGGTTTCTCAGGCAATCGGAATTATTATGGGAGCCAATATTGGCACCAGTATCACCGGCTGGATCCTGTGTCTTTCCTATATGGAAGGCTCCGCAGGAATTGCCCAGCTTTTGTCCACAGCCACGATTTCTTCTGTGGTAGCAATTGTGGGAGTTATTTTTAAAACTTTTGTCAAAAAGGAATCCTATAAAAAACTTGGTAATATTATGTTGGGATTTGCTATTTTGATGCTGGGAATGCAGACCATGAGCGGAGCGGTTGCTCCATTGAGAGAAAGTGAACGGTTTATCAATGCCCTGACGATGTTTTCCAATCCGGTTGCCGGAATTTTAGCCGGAATTCTGCTTACGGCAGTTTTACAGAGCGCATCGGCATCCGTGGGTATTCTACAGGCCTTATCTGCTACGGGAGCGATTCATTTTGCTACGGCGCTTCCTATTACTATGGGAATCGGAGTAGGAGCCTCCTGTCCGGTGCTGCTTTCTTCTATTGGAACGAATAAAAACGGCAAAAGAACAGCCCTTGTCTATCTGTTGATCGATTTAACGGGTATGATTTTCTGGTCCCTTGTATTTTACAGTGTTCATGCATTTGTGCATTTCCCCTTTATGGATATCATCATGGGACCTGTGCAGATCGCTATGTTAAATACGGTTTACCGTTCCGTAAATATCTCGGGGCTGATGCCTCTTAGCAAGGGGATTGAGAAATTCGTCTTTTGGGCAGTCAGAGATGATGCGGAAGAAGAGGAAAGCGATAAAGACAAAGAGGAACTGGCAGATTTCGAGCTTTTGGAAGAACGTTTTCTGGCATATCCTGCAATTGCGATCAGCCAGAGCCACAGAGCTATGAACGGAATGGCCAAAAAGGCGAGAAAAAATATTCTCCGTGCACTTGCTTTGCTGGAGAGCTATTCCAAAGAGAAATATCAGAAAATACAGGATAAAGAAATTTTAATTGATACCTATGAGGATCGTCTGGGTACCTATTTGATGCAGTTGACCGGAAAGGAAATGACGGCAGCCCAGAACAAAGAACTTTCCAAATTTTTACATACAATTGGTGATTTTGAGCGATTGGGCGACCATGCGGTCAATATTTCAGATGCAGCAGAAGAAATATATGAGAAAAAGATTTTGTTTTCGGAAGATGCACAAAGTGAGCTGAATGTATTAGAAAGAGCAGTTCAGGAGATTTTAGATTTGACGGTCAATGCTTTTTGTGAAAATGATCTGGAGATTTCCGTTAAAATTGAACCTTTGCGGGAATGGATCAGCGTTATGTGCGATGAATTAAAGCTTCGTCATATTGCAAGACTTAAAAATGGAGAATGCAAATTAAAGCAGGGCTTTGCCTTTATCGACCTTTTGAATAATTTTGAGCGTATTGCAGCCCATTGTTCCAATATTGCGGTAGCTATGATCGAGCTGGAGGCGGAAGAGTTTGATACACATGAATATTTGAGAAGTGTAAAAGGACTGAAAAATGCCAATTATACCAAGCAGCTTGAGGTTTATGAGAAAAAATATGACATGAAGAGAAATAAGAAAAGCAAGAAAAAATCGGTAGCGAAGTAATGGCAGAGGAGATGAGGCGATGAAGACTTTTTTGTATGCCATTGTAGAACTGATTGCTAAAATCCATAACCGGCTGATGCAGCTGAACAATGCATATGAATATCATTTTTCAGATAAAGAGCTGCATTTCCTCGTGATTGGAGTTCTGGGAATGGGATTTATCTTTGTTGTCTATCCTGTTTTTAAGTGGCTTGCAAAGCATGACCATGTTATGGTAATTGCCTGGATTTATGTATTTACGCTGATTATTGTTCTTACATTTGCAATTGAAATCGGGCAGAAGGTGACGAATACCGGAAATATGGATTTTGCGGATATTGTATTTGGGATTTTCGGGTTTGTCGTGATGTTTTTCTTTTTTTCTGTGATACGGGGAATTTATCATGGTATTTTAAAGTTGTTTCGACGAGGAAGAAGGGAAGAGGAATAAACGTTATGCTCTCCGGGCATTCCTTTATGTGCTGAAAAGATGCACATAACAGAAGTTATAAAAACTTTAGAAATTTTATCTTTCTTTAAGCTTATGGACAAAGTTTGTTCAAAATTATCTGTTATATTAATATCATCACAGATGTGATACAAAACTTTTTCATAAACTCTCCCCTTTGAAGCTGCCAGTAAAATGGCAGCTTTGTTTTTGTCTCTATTAGTATGAAAGGATGTACATAAAGATTATATGGATCAAATTATAAACTGCGAGCGGTTGATGTTAAGACCGCTTTCGTTAAAGGAAATGGAGCAGATACAAAACGGCAGTCAGGATTTTCTGGAAAAATCCGTACTCACTAAGGTCATAATGTCTGCTGTGGAACATAAGATAGAACAAATGCATATGGTACAGGCAGAGGTACACCCCTGGCTGACTTACTGGCTGATTGCAGAGAAGGAGAGCGGCATCGGAATTGGGCTGATCGGAAGCAAACATCTGCCGGATTTGGATGGATATGTGGAGATTGGCTATGGAATTGCCAGAGAATATCGGAGAAGAGGATATATGACAGAGGCATTGGAGGGATTTTTGGACTGGCTGTATGAATATCCTTTTTGTACCGGTGCAAAACTACAAATCCGCAGCGCGAATCTTCCTTCCATAAGGGTGGCGGAAAAATGCGGATTTCAATATGAAGGGGTGGAGGATATTTATGAAGTGTATCGATATTTGTTTTAAAAGGAGATAGATTATTTGTAGAAACCTGTCATTTCCTATTGCGAATCGTTTCACAATATAATAAAATAAAAAGAAAAAGGAGAGAATGGAATGTACGCTGACGAGAATGTAATCAAAATTAAACATGAGGTTTTGTATGAAGTAGCCAAGCATGCATTTGACGGAGACCTGGCGGAGCAGAGAGATTATATACCGGAGAGACTGATTCCGGGACCGTCACCTCAGTTCAGATGCTGTATTTATAAAGAAAGGGAGATTATCCGCCAGAGAATCCGTCTGGCAGAGGGTAAGGCGCCGGGAGAAGTGGATGACGGCAATATCATTCAGGTTATCAGCTCTGCCTGTGAGGACTGTCCGATTTCCCGTTATGTTGTAACAGACAACTGCCAGAACTGTATCGGTAAGGCTTGTATCAATGCCTGCAATTTCAATGCAATTTCCATTGGCAGACATCGTTCCCATATCGATCCGTCAAAATGTAAGGAATGCGGAAAATGTGCAAAAGCCTGTCCGTATCATGCAATCGCAGATTTGAAACGTCCCTGTAAGTATAACTGTCCGGTAAATGCGATTACACAGGATGAGCGTGGAATATCCGTTATTGATGAGAAGAAATGTATTCGCTGCGGTTTATGCATACATAAGTGCCCATTTGGAGCAATTGGTTCCAAAACACATATTGTAGAGGTTATAGAGGCATTAAAATCCGACAAACTGGTATATGCAATCTTAGCTCCTTCCACAGAAGGCCAGTTCGGAACAGATATTACCATGCGCAGCTGGCGCAACGCTATGAGGCTTGTAGGATTTACCAACTTTATCGAAGCTGGTCTCGGCGGAGATTTAACCACTCAGGCAGAAGGTGACGAGTGGTATGAAGCATATCAGGAAGGCAAGAAGAAGACGACTTCCTGCTGTCCGGGATTTGTCAATATGATTCGGAAACACTATCCGGAATTGGAGGAATATGTTTCCACGGCAGTTTCTCCTATGTGCGGATTATCCCGTTTGATCAAGGCAAAACATCCGGGCGCAGTAGTTGTATTTATCGGACCGTGTATTGCAAAGAAATCCGAAGCTACGGAGCATAATATTGAAGGCAATGCAGATTACGTGCTGACCTACAGTGAGATCCGCGCGATTATGAAAGCCAAAGGTGTAGAACTGCAGCCGTCAGAGAACGATTATCAGGAGTCTTCCACTTATGGAAAACGTTTCGGCAATTCCGGCGGTGTAACATCGGCAGTTTTACAGTACATGAAAGAAAAAGATTACGACTGCGATCCGAAGGTATGCAAAGCAAACGGAGCAGCAGAGTGTAAGAAAGCGCTGCTTCTGCTGAAAGCAGGCAGACTTCCGGAGGACTTCATCGAAGGTATGGCTTGTGTCGGCGGATGTGTCGGCGGACCAAGCGCTTTTAAAGACCAGATGGTTTCCAAGAAAGACAGGGATGCATTGATTGGCGAAGCGGACGGACGTGATATTACAGAGAATTTGAGTCATTTTGATCAGAGTAATTTCTCGATGCATCGTAAGGAGCATACAGCAGAATAATAGAATAGGCATTTATGACAGAGGGTATATTCGGAAGAGTATATCCTCTTTTTTTGTGGCCATATATACGAAAGAATTCGTCGATAGCATATTTTGAAGCGGGAGGGAGAGAGTGTATAAATTAGAAAATAAAATTTGGAAAGTCACCAAGGGTAAATTGTTTTAAACTGCTATATTTATATTATGAAAAAGCATATGGGATGAAATATAGAACAGAAGGAGGAAGAAGAATGGCGACAAAATTAAAAAGGTTTACGATTTCTATTCCACTCAAAATGGAAAGGGCATTAGATTCGGTGAAACAAAGATGCTATTACAGAAATACTCAGAATGATATGATCCGAGATTTAATTATGAGAGGTCTGGCGGCTCTGGAAGCAGATGAAGATTTAAAATATAATAAATGTGAAAAAAAGTAGGAAATAGATATTTCTTGTCGAAAAATTCAGTATATGATAATATGATAGAAAAAGTCATATAGATTATGTAATTGTTTTACAATCTGATAGAGCTCTTTTATAGAAAGGCAGGTTTATCATTATGTCCTTTGCAGTTGCTTTTCGACATCAGGAACGAGAATATTATACAGTATTATCCAACGAAATGGATGTTTCTTTCGGATGTCATAAAAGAGATCATGTGCAGATTCCAGAATCAAAAGATCATTTGCTTTATTTAAGAGCATCGGCAGGTCAAATTACAGCATCTATGCAGAATCCCCTTTCTTACTCTTCCAATACAATAGCATTGAATGAACTTATTACTTTAGACCGTGATACGGGTGACAGGCTGTATGTTTCAAGAATTACAGGAAAGTCCGAGCAATCATTAAACCTTCCATATACTGGCAGGATTACTTGCGGACGAAGAAGTACAAACGATATTGTATTATCTTTCCCAATCATATCCGGACAGCATTTTCAGCTTTTGTGTGATGCAGGACGAGTGCATGTAGAAGATTTGAACAGTACGAATCATCTGTATTTGAATGGAAAAAGAATTTCTAAGGCGATAATGAAATCCGGAGATGTATTGTCAATTTACACATTTCGATTTTTATTAGAGAATGGCGTATTGTATTTTGAAAATATGCAAGGCGGACTTACGTTGTCGAAAAAGATAGAAAATCTGCAGAAGATGAGGGAGACAGAACCGGTTTCCGGATATCATACAAAGGATGGTGCCGATGGGCAGCACATACAATATCTTCAGTATCATCTTTCACCCAGAATAAGAGAACAGCTGCCTCATGATACGATTGTCCTTTCCAGTGCGCCTGGCCAAGGACCTGTAGGAGGACGTCGTGGAAATATGGCATATATTGCTGCTCAGAAAGCGAGAATAGAAAAAGTTGCAGATGTGCAAAGAAGAATCATATCTGCAGAGAATCCAAGCCCCGATTTGTGTATGAAAATAGTACAGGATCTGAGAAGAAGTCTGTGGGAACGTATGCCATATGATTCTGATTTTTTGACGGTAAGGTTGGGAATAGGAAAGCAACCTTTATGTGTTGAGGTGAAAAGCCGTGCGGATTTGGATGATTTCAGGATGGATGATGACGAATTGGAGCAGTTGTCAGGACAGATTATTGAAGAAACGCGTTATGTGGATCGTATGCCAGTATGCGTATCGCTAAAAGATCATCAGACGGTTGGTATCATTGGCTCTAAAGAAAAATCATTTTATCAACTTCGCAGTATGTTGGTAGAACTGACAACGCAACACTGTTATAAGGATGTACGGCTGGTCTGTATTTTTGATGAGAATTCTAGAGGAAGATGGGGAATTCTTAGATGGCTGCCTCACATTTGGGATGAGACCGGGCAGGCAAGATATATAGCCTTTGATGCAAAAAGAAGACATACAGTATGCGAACTGTTGGCGGATTTGGTTCGTCGGCGTAAAATGGATGCACAGGAAAATAATAAGAAAAAGGAACAATTGATATTGCCTTATTACATAGTCGTTGTTCAAAAAAGGGAGCTTCTTTTACAGGAATCGGTTTATGAAGATTTGATTTCAAATAATACGGCCCTTGGTATATCCACTGTTTTTTTGGCAGAGACAATGTATGATTTACCTCAGACATGTCAATATCTGGTGGATTTGACAGATAGGCCATGTGCATATGAGAGAGAAAAATTTGATGAACGGTCTTATTTTTCTCAAGATGAACCGGTACATCAGGCGCAGCTGGAAGCATTTTCCCGGCGTATGGCGGCAATTGAACTGGAGGATAAAAAAGAGAGTGCCGTATTGCCTTCTGCACTTACATTCCTTCAGGGATATAAAGTTGAAATGGTAGAGGAACTTCAAATTCAAAAACGCTGGGAAGAAAGTGAACCATATCGAACACTGGCAGCGCCAATTGGTATGATGGAAGGTGGAAAGGAGTTTTCTCTAGATATACAAAGCGGTGAGCAGTCCCATGGTCCCCATGGATTGCTGGCAGGTACAACAGGTTCCGGGAAAAGTGAACTTTTACAGACCTGGATTCTTTCTATGGCGGTGAACTATCATCCTTATGATGTTAATTTTGTTATTATTGATTACAAGGGTGGCGGAATGTCAGACCTTATGGAACCGCTTCCTCATGTAGTGGGTAAGATTACCAATATTGACCGTAATATTTCCCGTTCATTGGTTTCTCTGAAAAGCGAATTAAAGCGGAGGCAGGAGCTTTTTGCTAAATACGGTGTGAATAATATTAACAAATATCAAAAGGCATATCAGGACGGGGAAGCAAAAGAGCGGCTGCCGCATTTAATCATTGTCACAGATGAGTTTGCAGAAATGAAAAAAGAAGAACCGGAGTTTATGACGGAACTCAATTCTGTAGCAACGGTGGGACGTTCCCTGGGTATTCATATGCTTTTGGCAACACAAAAACCTGCGGGCGTAGTAACAGATCAGATTAATAGTAATTCCCGTTTTCGTATTTGTATGAAAGTGCAGGATGTAGCAGACAGCCGCAAGATGCTCAAAAGATCGGATGCAGCAAGAATTACACAGGCAGGACGTGCTTATATCCGGGTTGGTGAAGATGAGATGTTTCACCTTTTTCAATCTTTTTACAGTGCTGCAGAATATGCAGGCAGTAAATCAGGCGGCATGAAGTTAGAAAACCAGGTTCGCATCGTTGGAGTAACCGGAAACCGTATTAATCTGATGAAGAAGAGAAAAAACAGAGATACATCAGATATGGATGAGCTGACAGCAGTGATACAGCATATCAATCAGATTTGTGAATCCCAGGGAATACAGAAAATGCCAGGACCATGGCTTCCGGAACTTACAAAATGGCTTACATTTGCGGATCTTGATCTGCCGGATGGATTTGATGGGATGGAATGGTCCAAAGGACGTACCGGGCTTTCTGTTCCAATCGGAAAATATGATGTACCGGCTTTACAAAAACAGGGAATACAGTATCTGGATTTTATGTCTGTTGGACATTATGGTGTATTTGGAGCTCCTTCAACCGGAAAAACAATATTGTTGAAAACAGTGCTTATGGCATTGGGAATGTATTATACGCCGAAAGATGTGAATATTACTGTAATTGATGCCGGAAATTGGAGTTTGAGCGAGTTTGCGGATATGCCTCATGTACATGAAGTGATCCTTAATCAGGAAGAGGAAAAAATAGGAAAATTTATTCAACGAATGAAAAAGGAAATGGAAGTGCGTAAGAGGGCATTTTTTAATCATGCAGTCAGTTCACTGACAGCATACTGGGAAACGGTGTCAAAAGAGCTTCCGGCAATGGTGATTGTTATAGATCATATTGAGCCTCTATTTGAACAATATATGGAAGTGGAGGAATTGTTGACAGATGTTGCAGCCAGTGGAGCCGCTTATGGTATTTATCTGATTTTTACAGCTAATTCCAGTCTTGGAATCCGGTATAAATTTATTCAGCTTATCAAGGGCGCTATTACATTGCAAATGGCAGATAAAGGAGATTATACATCCTTGGTGGGACCAATTGCAGGCATCAGTCTCCCCCATGTTCCAGGCAGAGCGCTGATGAAAGGAAATCCGCCGATCGCTTTTCAGACAGCAGTTTATGCAGATGCCAGGGAAGAGAAGATACGGCATGTGACAGTAGTTCAATTGATAGAGCAGATGCGCAAGGCATGGTCTACTGAGGGGCAAAAGAAACAGGAAAATACGGAATCAAATGCAGATGCCAAACAAAGCAGAGAATTAAAGCAGGAGTATCAGGAGAGAAGCAGTTTTCCAATCGGAGTCAATGCAGAGACATTAGAGACAGTCTGGATTGATTTGTCTGATCCATATCTTCTTTTAATAAGCAGTGACAGTCCTCAGAAAAACCAAAAGGTATTAGAGAAGATAGAAGAGGGACTTGCCATAAGAGAGGATAACCAGATCATTCATCTGAATCAGGATAACTATCAGGAAGTTTTGGATAGTCTTGTTGGAATTTTAAATGAGCGGAAAAAACATTACAATCAGAGAAAAAAAGAAGAAAATTTTAACAAAGAGGAATGGCTGGAAGAACATATGCAGATATGCTTGTTTGTAAGTGATATTGTCGCATTTGAGACAGGAATTTCTGTAGAAGCGAAAAAGGGATTTCGCCGGATATTCACAATGGCCTCCGGTTTGGGAATTACGATTATTGCAGCAGGACTGCGAGAACAGTTATCATCCAAAGAACCGGATATTCTGACACATGCGGCAGTGCTTGCCCAAAATGTTCTGGCATTTGATAGAAGTCCTCTGGAGCATTGTTTTTTACAGAGTGAAATGAATTCTTTGCAGATGGAAACACCGTTGGATCAGCAGGAAGCTGCTTTAATGCAGTGTGGGCAGCTTACAATTTTGCAATTTTTATAGTATAGAGGAAATATATGAGACCATTTGTAATCATTACTGTTCAAACTGAAAAGAATGAATTTAATTATGATATTGAGGTGCCGACGGATGTTCAGGTTGGTCATCTTAAAGAAGATATTTTAGAAGTGCTATGTAATTATAATCCGAAATATAGAGCAATAGAATCATTTTCCAAAGTATATTGCAAACGTTTAAAAAGAAATTTATATGATAACGAGACTTTTGGAAACGCCGGAATTTGGACAGGGGATATTATTGTGCTCGGATAAGACCTGCACAGAAGTCATTTTCCAGTGTGGCGAATATTTTAGAGAAAGACTTGGGCGGTTGGTGAGAGAGAGGAGAAAATGGCGATATTTAAATCAAAACCATTTGCGATAATGCAGGCGGCGTGTGGCTGTCATATTGGAAAAAAAAGAGGAAATAACGAGGATAATTTCTATTTTGACGGAAACTTTATGGATAGTGACAATACAGGGCTGGCAGAGATTTTGACCAAACAGGTATCCCGTCTGGAAAGTATTATGGACGGATATCATTTTTATGCTGTTTTTGACGGCATGGGAGGCGGAAGTTATGGTGAAATAGCATCAAATTTATCAGCGGTTGCGGCAAAGCGTTTTTTTGAAGATAGGAATAATATAAATCTCTGTGATATTACACCCTCTCTGACGCAGTTGTGTCAGATCATGAATGCAGATGTGTTTCAAACAGGACAGAATCTGGGAGCTTATCAGATGGGTACTACCATTGTGGCACTGTTATTCTATGCAGGACAGGTATGGGTATGCAATTTAGGAGATAGTAGATGTTATTGTCTGCATAGAGCGAAGATGAAACGGTTATCTGTGGATCATACAGATGAGGCGGATGTAAAGGCTCATGGTATT
>CAYQRG010000027.1:0-2401 GCA_964419645.1 uncultured Eubacterium sp. | reverse complement strand
GGACGGAAACCATATCTGACACAGTATTTGGGTATAGATCCGGAAGAGATGCGTATTGAGCCATATATCAA
The DNA here is from genome assembly GCA_964419645.1 of uncultured Eubacterium sp. Taxonomy (GTDB): domain Bacteria; phylum Bacillota; class Clostridia; order Lachnospirales; family Lachnospiraceae; genus Roseburia_B. The sequence continues at coordinate 2,330 of CAYQRG010000027.1, read as the reverse complement.
AAGCTATCCGGTAGAAAACGGCGATCGTTTTTTGCTGTGTAGTGACGGATTGACTGATATGGTGTCAGAACAGGAGATTTGTAATATGCTTGCAAAGTATGACAGTCCGGAAGACTGTGTAAGAGATCTTATGGGAGTGGCATTGGAAAATGGAGGTCGGGATAATATTACGATTATCGTATGTCAGATTGGATAGGGGATAAAGAATGAAGAGAGATGAAGAAAAAATCAAAATGTTATGGCCAGGCTGGGAAGTAACCGGAACAATTGGACATGGCAGTTTTGGTTCTGTGTATGGAATACAGCGTATTCAATTCGGAAAGATAGAAAAGGCAGCCATAAAGGTACTTGCGATTCCTTATGATGGAAGCATTATAGACGAATTGTATAGTGAGGGATATGATGACGCGAGTATTTTAAAAAGAATGGAGGGAGAACTCCAGAATATTGTAAATGAATATTATCTGATGGCGGAACTAAAAGGACATACAAATGTAGTGCATTGTGACGATATGCAGCATGTGGAACATGAAGAAGGTATAGGGTGGGATGTCTTTATCAAAATGGAATTGCTAACGCCACTTTCAAAAGTATTTGGAAAGGGAAATAGAGAGAATATCAGTGATGAGACAGTGATCAAGCTTGGAAAAGATATCTGCCAGGCATTGACGCTTTGCGAAAAGAAGAACATTGTTCACAGGGATATTAAGCCGCAGAATATTTTTCAATCAGATTTTGGAGAATATAAGTTGGGTGATTTTGGAATAGCAAAGACCATGGAACACACAACCAGCGGAACAAAGACGGGAACATATAAGTATATGGCGCCAGAGGTTTATAGTAATAAGCCTTACGGACATAGTGCAGATATTTATTCTTTGGGATTGGTATTGTATTGGCTTTTGAATGAGAATCGTATGCCCTTTTTGCCATTGCATCCGGCAATTCCCACATCTGGTATGGATGTGGAAGCGAGAACGAAGCGGCTTGGAGGAGCAAAGATCCCGGAACCGAAAAATGGCAGTCCTGCATTGAAAGAGATTATATTGAAGGCATGTGAGTTTGATCCAAAGGATCGGTTTGCCTCTGCACAGGATATGCTGAATACATTAGAAGGATTGTCCGGAGTAAAAGAAGATGTACATAAAACAGCGTATGAGGAAGAGATTGAATATGAGCCTACAATGGGGAATTCCTGGGAGGATACGCAGGGAACAATGGGGAATCTCGGAGAGAGAGCTCAGAAAGAGCCTGATGAATATGAAGCGACAGCAGGGAAGCAGGTAAAAGGGTATGAGACAAAAACGCATCAGCAAAAAGAAATAGAGCCTGAGGTTGCAGAGACATCTCAGAAGAAGGGGAAAAAAGAGAAGTTTTTTAGGACAATTGTTTTTGGAGGGATTATTTTAGTTGTTCTTTTTGTATTATTCCATAATGATATTGAAGTTGTAATAAAGTCTATAATGAATCCGGAAAATGAGTATTATTCGAATGGAAATATTAAAACGGAAGAAATATATGATTCTAATGGAAACAGGATAAGAGTAATGGATTATGACGAAAATGGAAAAAGACAGAAAGTAACAGAGTATAATGCTCAAGGAAAAATAGTGAAACAAGCTGTCTATGTTTCAAACGGAAGTCTGGAATATGTGGAGGAATATAATTCTCAAGGAGAAATAGTGAAAAATACCAGATACAATTCAGACGGAAGTATGAGATATGTGATAGAATATGATGCCGAAGGAAATATCGTGAAAAACACTGATTACAATTCAGACGGAAATGAGGCGAAAAGCACCATATACAATTCAGACGGAAGCATAAAAAGTGTGATTGAATATGATTCAGATGGAAATGAAGTGAAAAGCACCATATACAATTCAGACGGAAGCATAAAAAATGTGATTGAATATGATTCAGATGGAAATAGGGTGGAGAGAACTTCAGACGAAAGCATGGAATATGTGGATGAATATGATTCAGAAGGAAATTGTGTGAAAAGCACTTGGTATAATTTGGACGGAAGCGTGGAATATGTGATTGAATACGAAAATGATTCAAAAGGAAATTGTGTGAAAAGCACTTGGTACAACTCAGACGGAAACGTGGAATATGTTGTTGAATATGAATATGATTCAGAAGGAAATCTTGTGAAAGGCATTTGGTACAATTCAGACGGAAGTGTAAATAGTATAACGGAATATGAAAATGATTCAAAAGGAAATAGTGTGAAAGGAACTTGTTACAATTCAGACAGAAGCGTGAGATATGTGGATGAATACGAAAGGGACTCAGAAGGGAATTTGGTGAAAAGTACCAGATATAAT
>CAYQRG010000026.1:0-14931 GCA_964419645.1 uncultured Eubacterium sp. | reverse complement strand
GAGGGAGGAAGATAGTAAATACCGGAATTACACCGATGAGGATGTTTTGCGGTTAAAGCAGATATTGCTGTACCGAAAAATGGGAATATCCATTGAAACAATCTATCTGTTGTTTTATGAACAGGCAGAGCTTGGCGTTGTTTTAGAAAGGCAAAAGGAAGAATTAAAATCGCAGATAGAAAATTTACAGGGAGCGCTGGATTTGTGTGATCTCGTGCTAAAGGAAGAAAAACTCCAGCCGGAAAAGCTGGACGAATATCTGGATTATGTTCACCGGGAGGAAGAAAAAGGAAAGCAGTTTGCGCAGATCGAAGAGCTGCTGGATGATCTTGCGGAGTATACCAAAACAAGGGTATTCCGTTACGAACCATGCATCCTGTGGCTGTTTCGAAAACCATGGATTGCCAGGATACTATCAGCAGTATTGTGGATCGGAGTGGTTGCATGGCCTTTGATAAATATTTATTCAGCGGGCATAAAAGGAGAATATTTGCATGTTTCTCTGCTTATTGTGTACGGAATTATGATTCTGATTTACATTGCGGGATTTTTAGCGTTTCGCAGGGCAGTAAAGCAGAATTTGGATGAGGAGGATGAGCAAAAATGAGTTCCTTATACGAAGGTATTCGCCTGCTGCTTGAGCTACTGTATGGAATCTGCGGTGATTATGGGATTGCCATTGTGTGGATTACCGTTATGGTTCGTTTGTGCATGATGCCATTGAATCAAAAACAACGACAGGTTCTGAAAAAACAGCAGAAACTAAATTCAGATGCAGAGGCTATCAAAAAGAAATATAAACATAGTAAAGAAAAAATGAACCAGGAGCTGGAAAAACTCTATCAGTCAGAAAGTGCCGGAGGTATGGGATGCCTGCTATCATTTTTGCAGTTCCCGATTATGCTTGTGCTGTATAACGGGATTCGTCAGGCAGTTACAGTTGACGTTGGCACCGTATTGCTGCCGTGGGTTCCGTCGCTGCTGATGAGGGACACCACTTTTCTGTTGCCAATTATGACTATAATCATACAAATGCTTCCGCAATTGATGCCATATGTGGGAGTTTTTAAAAGTCTAAATTTGCAAAAGATGAGCCCGCCTATGATTTTGATTATGTTGCTGATGAATAGCTGGTTTGCCTGCATGCTGCCGGCGGGAATTGAATTGTATTATATGGTATCCGGATTATTTACCTCCGTGGAGCAGGTAGTGTGCAGCCGCCTGTTACTGGAATCGTCTTAAGTTTTGCGGCATAGCAGATAAACGCCGATAAAAATGCATACCCTCCAGGCATTCCAATATGACACGCTCTTGCAGAGCGGTCTCATAATGTATACCCTCCGGGCATCCCAATATGCCACACTCCTTCGGAGTGGTCTCAAAATGTATAGAAATTTTCCGGAAAGGAAATATTAAAAAGGAGATCAAATAATTTCAAAAATGACGGTGAATTTCTATGCAGAAAAATGATGCGCAGTATCAGAAAATGATAAAAACGCCAATTCCCAAATTGGTGATCTCCCTGTCGGTTCCCACTATGATTACGATGCTGGTTTCTTCTATATATAATGTAGTAGATACCTACTTCGTTTCCAAACTGGGAACCCAGGCGTCAGGGGCCGTGGGAATCGTGTTTTCCCTTATGGCAATCATCCAGGCAATCGGTTTTACGGTTGGAATGGGAGCCGGCAGCACGATTTCCAGGCTTTTGGGAGAAAAAGACAACCAGAAAGCACAGCAGACAGCATCCTGTGCCTTGGGCGTTTCTCTGGCAGCCGGAATCGCATTAAGCGTTGCCGGACTGCTTTTTTTGGAAAAATTAATATCTTTGCTGGGAGCGACAAGAACGATTTTGCCCTATGCAGTGGAGTATGCAAGATATATTCTTTACGTTGCGCCGGTAATGACCGTTTCTTTTGTGCTAAACAATCTGCTGCGGGCAGAGGGAAAAACAAAACTTTCTATGGTTGGAATTGGATGCGGCAGTATTTTAAATATCGGATTGGACCCGTTGTTTATTTTTGTATTTGACTGGGGAATACAGGGAGCGGCGATTGCTACGGCGGTGAGCCAGTGTATTAGCTGTATCATATTATTTTCATTTTTCTTCTGGAAAAAAACGATTCTTCGTTTTTCTGTCAAAAATATATCCAAAGATCTTTCTTTATATAAAGAGTTTATCGGAAACGGAATCCCGTCGTTTTTTCGGCAGGGACTTTCTGCCGTTGCATCCGTTACGTTAAATCATGTGGCATCCGGTTATGGAGATGCTGCAGTAGCTGCAATGTCCATAGTGGGAAAAATATTTATGATGATATACTGCGTGCTGATCGGGTTTGGGCAGGGATATCAGCCAGTAGTAGGATACAATTACGGAGCAAAGGAGTACGGTCGGGTGCATAAGGCCTATCGGTTTATGATGATTGCAGGAACGGTTGGAATGACGGCTATTGGCGTGGGGCTTTTCTTTTTTGCACCGGTGCTGGTAGGGCAGTTTGTGCCGGAGGATGCAGAGGTAACGGAAATCGGAATCTGGGCGCTTCGCATGCAGTGCGTCGTTATGCCCCTTCTGCCTTTGGGGATTGCCTGTAATATGACATTTCAGGCAGTGGGGAAATCCGTAAAGGCAACGTTATTTGCTTCCTGTCGCCAGGGCTTCTTCTTTCTGCCCTTGATTCTTGTTTTTCCTCGGATATTTGGCGTGGTTGCTATGGAGGCTGCTCAACCGGCGGCAGATGTTGCCACGTTTCTGGTATGCCTTCCGGCTATGCATAAATTTATGTCAAATATGAAAAAAATGTGACGATTCCTGAATTTTCTATTTTTCTTTTTTGGTTATTGTGGTAGAATAAGGTAAAAAATAATGGCGTATCAGACTAATATTTTACAGTAAATGATACGATATAATAGATAGGACTATATATAAGTGTTAGACGCAGAAGGCAGTCTAAAATTTTCTGTAGTTACTGGTCACAGGGTGAACAGTAATTTTCTGCGCTTTATATAGAAATGAGAAATAGAGAAAGAAGAGGAGCGATGGGTATGTACAAGAATGTGGCAAAGCGGATATTGGCGGTGATTCTTACGTTTTGTATGGTTGGGACTATGCCGGACACTGCACTGTTAGCTTCAAGTGTGAGTACAGAAAGTATGAATATGGAAGTGGATGAGGCAGATATCACTACGGCTACAGAGGATTCGGAAGAGAAAGATGTATTAGAAGACAGTGAGACGCCGGATCGTACAGAGACGGAAACTGAGATTGAGACAGAAACAGAGCAGGAAGAAGATACTGTTTTAGCTCCGATTACAGATCAACAGCAGGATATGTCTGTTGCAACAGCAGTTGCAGATGCTCCGATGGCAAGAGAAGGCGAGATTTCTCTTGCAAGCAGCATCATCAGCAAACCGGAAAAGATTCCCAGTCAGGTCAGGGGGACAATTCCTACAGATGGTGGGTTTGTCTCAAGTGAGATTGTTGGATTGGATATATATAATACAGAGACGAATGCAAAATTAACACAGAGACTTGCAGAGGGCGGCACAAATGGTGATTATACAGTTACAGCATCGCAGGTAACTGCATCTTCAGCAAAGCTTACCGTACAAGGAGTGGGCGGTTATACCGGAACCATAACCTTTGATGTTGCCATCGGAAAAGACATTAAGAATGCAGTAGTAAGCGTAACTGTAGTGTGGGGGGAAAAGAAGACTCTTTTGACCGGTTCAGCAATTTTGAATTATGAGTATGAAGGAAGAAGAATTGATCCGAAGGTAGAGATTGAAGACAGCGATATAACTGTAGGTAATAATAAGCTGACAGAAGGCACTCATTACAAAGTAATTTTGCCGGAGGAAGGCAACCTCAATGTTGGTCCCGGTAAAATTACAATTGAAGGTATGGGAACTTACGCAGGAAAAATAGAAGTGAATTTTACGATCGAGCAAGCGGTTCTTCGTAATCTTTATGAATTGACGTTAAAGAGCAGAAGCGTGCCTTATAGTAAGAAAGCGGCAGGAACTACAGAGGGGATTCTGCCGGGATTAACTGTCAGAAACCGGAAGACAGATACAATTGTATACGACTCCGATGATCCGTCTAAAACAGGATCTGATGATTTCCAATTCTCGTGTGAATATAATAAGAATGTAGCGGTAGAGGCATCGGTCAGGCTGATAACGGGAAGCAGCGGAAATTGTACGGGCAACGGGGCAGAACAAGTATTTGAAATTACGAAGACGGATGTGAATAGTCTGGAAGCAGCTGTTGAAGGAGAATATACTTATACCGGGGGTAAGATCAATCCGGGAAGAGATGCCATTACGATCAAACAGGGTGGAGTGGCATTAGATTCATCGGATTTTGACATTACAGGATATGGAGATAATATTTCCAAAAAAGGAACGGTTACCATTCAGGGAAAAGGAAATTACACCGGAGAACGCACCCTGGAATTTACGATTGCGGATTTTAATCTGGCTAATATACCGGATGCGAATATTGAGGATGGCATTGTAAAACGGGTAAAATATACCGGTTCGCCTATTGAACAGGAAGGGCTGGGAGATTCTCTTACGGCAGCAGACGGAACTATTTATCGTAAAGACACAGACTATATCATTGCCTATGAGAATAACACAGGAGCCGGAGAAGCATCCGTTGTGTTTCGTGCAAAACCGGGTTCTAACTGTATCGGAGAGAAAAGAAGTTCTTTTGTTATTTACAAAGATCTTTCGACAAATGGCGACAGTTTAAGCGCAGCAGTGGCAGATCAGATCTATACCGGTCAGGCGATGAAACCGAGTCCGACTGTAGTGGACGATCCGGGAACAGCATGGGCGAAGACTTTGATAGAGGGAGTTCATTATGAAATTGAGTATGATGCTGCAGATGATTATACTCAGGTAACAGATCATTCGTTTAAAATCAAAGGATTAGCGCCTTATTACGAAGGAGAAAAAACAGTACCCTTTGATATCATACAGCGCAGCATGGACAGCATTGTTGTTGAGTTTAAAATACCGGGTTCTGAAAATAATACTTTTACAGGAACTGCCATTAAGCCGGATGTGATTGTCTATGGCATCAATGGCGGCACTCGCATAGAATTACCTTCAGGAGATTTCCAGTTTGCATATAAACTGGTGGGAGAAACTGAGGAATCACGTTCTATCAATGTGGGAGAATACCGGGTGGAAGTCAGACCGAATCCTTCTAACCGCAATTACGATTATAATGGAACTCCGAAAACACTGTTTTATACGATTTCACAAAAAGAGCTGAAATTCGATACCAGAAAATATGACATTGCTCTGGGTACATATGAATATACCTACACGGGATCGCCTATCGAGCCGGGTATTGTAATTCGGGATCTGGAAAGAAATTATGAATTGGAAAAAGGTACAGATTATACATATAATGTTATAAACGGTACAGATGTGGGAACTGCAACGGTTGTCATCACCGGAACGGGTAATTATAGAGGTGAAGTTAGAAGAACATTTGATATTGTAAAGAAAGACATTTCCGCAGCATCAAGTATACAGATCACATTAAAGCCGGATGAAGAGTATGTATATACGGGAGAACCGGTTGTTCCGGTAATATCCAAGCTGGAGATTGACGGAAGAGTATGGGATGCATACAGCGTCTATGATGATTTTAATATTCGTTCAGAAACAGTCGATGGTTTGGAAGCAGTCAATGCAGGAACCGGATATACATTTACAATTGAAGGCAAAAATAATTATAAAGGAAAGATTTCATCAAGAAACTATGGGGCCACTTTTGATATTGTCCAGAAAGATATTAGTGATGCATTAAATGTACGGGTAAAAGATGTTGCCAATCAGGAGTATACCGGAAGTCCTGTAGAACCGGAAGTTGTAATTACCTATAATGGCAAGACGTTGGTGAAAGGGATAGATTATACAACCGCCAGTGTAAACAATACGAACAAATATCCCGATACAGATGAGAATGCCCCTGTTCCCACAGTGACGATTACAGGTATGGGCAACTACAAGGGAACAAGAGAGATGACCTTTAAAATCTGCGAGAGTATTCGGAACGTAGTGATAGCAGGTTTAGACCATGATGCATATACCTATACGTCTTTGCCATGTGAGCCGAAGCCCACAAGCGTTATGTTAGATGGAGAGCCATTACTTGAGAACAGAGATTATATCTTGGAATATGAAGACAATATCGAATCTAATTACAGAAATGGCAATCGGAGAACAGATTATAATGGACAGCCAAAGGTGCGGATCGTTGGAACGGGCAAATATGGAGGAAAAACGGAACCAATAAATTTCCGGATTGACGCTGCTGTACTGACGGGAATAAATGCATCACAGCTAGATACATCCCATTTTGTAACATCCGTCGGAGGCAATCCGGTATTTACGGGAAGTCCTGTAAAACCCGCCTTAACTATTTCATACAAACCCGGCACTAACGTACTGGATCCGGATACAGGAAAACCGGTTTTATACCAGCTGGATCCAAATAAGGATTTTGACGTGAATCAGATCAATGATGTGAATGCGGGAAATACGAATTATAATCTTCAAATTGGTGGAAAAGGCAACTTCTACAGTCGCACCTGGTTTACGATTAAACAATATAAGATCAGTCCAAAACCGATTACATCAAGCTCAATTAAAGTAGAAGGGCTTGATACGATTGATATCAATGCCCGACCGATTAATATATCAGGAATCACTTTTGTAGATACAGAACGTGATGCGGATGGCTCTGCTGTAAAACAGGGCGGAACATATGCCTTAAAGAGCAGCGATTATACAATGACGGCCACCGGACTGGATCGCCCGGGAACGGCTAAGATTAAAATTGCCGGTAAAGGAAATTACACTAATTCTAGAGAAGTATCCATTGATATTCCGGGAAGTCTGGCGGACGCAAAAGTTGTATTTACAAATGCAGACAACAAAGAAACAGGTGAATATTTGTTTACCGGTTTTGCCATTACGCCAAAGATTGAAGTTACCTGTGGTCAGGATAGCAGCGGCAATGATATCAAGCTGAAAAATACCGATTATGATTCTGTAGTAGTAGGAAATGCCAGAGAATGCGGAACTTATCAGCTTGTGTTGACTGGAAAAGGCGCATATGAGGGCACCAGTAAGACTGTAAGTTTTACGATTAAACAGAGACCGTTGAGTGACAGTGCAGTCAAGATGAGCATTGCAGCTAGTGTTGATTATGATGACGGCAGGAATGTATGGCCGAAACCGACGCTGATGCTTGGAAAATATCAGCTAAAGGAAGATGTCGATTACAAATTGATACCGGAAGCGGTATGTTTTGCACCGACGGCCATCAGCGGCAGGAAATATAATTTGATCATTCAGGCAATAGAAGGCAGCAATTTTACAGGTGCAAAACCTGTACATCAGTATACCATTGGTGCAAAACTGGAAGTTGATATTGTGTTTGAAAAGGACACCGATAAAACATCGACTTATACCGGAAAAGAGATTACACCTGAGATAAGGGTATATGATACCAAGGTAACCCCTTCGCTTTTAGAAAAAGGCAGGGATTATGAGGTTTCTTATTCCGATAACATTAATGTAGGAACCGTAACGATTACGGTGGCAGGACTTGGCGATCCGGATGATACCTCAGGCAGAAAACAATATTACGGGACAAGAACCGTTACATTCCAAATTGTAGCAAAGAATCTTGCAGATAGAGATATTCAGATTGCATCCATTGCTCCAATTACTTATACAGGAAGCCCAATTTTGCCGGAACCGAGTGTAACTTGGGAAGGAAATCATGATGAAAACGGCGAAGATATTGTGTTAGAACAGGGCGTGGATTTTCAATTTCGGTATGATCCGAATGTGGATGCCGGTACAGATGCAGGAAAGGTGACAATCAATCCGGTAAACGGCAATAAGAACTTTACAGGTTCTAAGGCAGTGTCATTTACTATTAATCAGAAGGATTTGACAGATCCGGATGTTGTAATTGAAGGCGTGCCGGATCAGGTATACATTGGAGCGCCTATTATACCGGAATTAAATATTCACTGGGGCGAAGATTCCTTCCATCAAGTGACAGTTCCTCCTACCGGTTATACGGTGAAAAGCTATGGAGATAGCGGAAATGTAGAAGTCGGAGCGGTGGAAATGACGATTGAGGGACAGGGGAATTATAAGGGTATTCCTGAAACGATTCTGTTTAATATTGTCAAAGTCGACCTGAATAAAGTAAGAGTAGAATATTCCAAAGAAGAACAGTATACCGGAAAACAGATTAAGCCTCCTGTAACATTAAAATATGACAGTACAGACGGCAAGACAAGGGATATTACAATGACGCCGGAGGGCTGGGGATATGTTGTTACATATGGCAGCAATGAAAGACTTGGAACCCGGTCAGGAAAGATTACGGTAACGGCAAATCCCGATGGAAACTGTGAAGGAGGACCGTTAGAATTAGCCTTTGACATCGTACCAAGGCACATTACCGATAGTAAGACAATTGAGATACTCTATTCCGGTGAAAAGGAGCCGGAGCCGCAGTATTATAATCCGAAAGAAGGTCCTTGTGTATTGGATATCGGCATTACATTTGTGTGTGACGGTTATATCTACAATCTGATCGAGGGTGAAGATTATAGTGTTACCTATGAAGATAATGATAGGTTTGGAACGGCAACTGTAACGATCGAGGGAAGGAAAAACTTTGATGACAGAGTAATAAAAAAATTTAAAGTTTATAAGAGGTTGAGCGACTGGCTTACTCTCATTAGCGTAACAGATACTTCGCTGGTCTATAATGGCACGAAGCAGAAACCTACTTTGAATTTGCAGTATGTCAATGAAATTCTGACAGAGGGAACTGATTATGAACTTGTCTATGGAGAAGCTGATGATCTGGATGGATGTATCAATGCCGGAGATTATACTGGCAAGATTGTAGGAATAAACGAATACGGCGGAGAAATAGAATTTGAATTTACAATTAGACAGCGTGATATCAGTCATGTGACATTTGATATTAAGAATCAGGAATATACTGGAAGTGATATTTTCCCACCGGTTACCGGAATGGATGAAGGAATTGGTAAGGAGCTTTTGCCGGAAGATTTTACGATCACGAATGCGGTATCAAATAAAGAGATCGGAACTGCAATTGTGAGAGTCGAAGCGGCAAAAAATTCCAATTATACAGGAACGAAACAAGCGACGTTTGAAATTGTTGCTGCAAATATTGAAAAAGAGTATATGATTGTTTCCGATATAGAAGAAGTCTGGGCATATAACAGCAGAGAAATTGAGCCTGAAATTGAGCTGAAAGATTCAAGGAGAAATCCGGATGGCGAAGCCATTTCTGCGAGGGCAGATAAGTTTTATGTCCTGAAGAAAGGCATAGATTACGACATTACATATGACAATGACCATATCTATCCGGGTGAAGTGACGATGAGAATTACCGGAAGAGGCCATTATACAGGAACGCTGGAGAAACATTTCAGAATAACGGCAAGTCTTGAGGATGCTGAAATTGATCCGATTCCGCCGCAACCATATACCGGGGAAGAAGTTAGGCCGGAACTGACAGTTCGGTTAGGGCAGAAAGTTTTAGTCGAGGGAACGGACTATGTGGTAACATACAGCGATAATATTGATCGGAGCACAGAAGACAGAAAAGCCCAAGCAACAATTATTCCGGCGTTGGGAAGCCTCTACACAGGCAGTAAGACGGCCGAATTTATGATCAGCAGAGATATTGCCGGAGCAGAAGTTCAGTTTATTGGCCAGGGGCTTGACCAGATCTTCAGTCTGAACTTCCCGTACACGGGAGGGCAGATTCGGCCAGTACCGGCTGTCTTGTTTGGCGGAGAGCGTCTGGAAGAAGGCGTTGACTATGTAATTGATCGATATATGGATAATATAGAAGTTGGAAGCGCTTCCATTGTCATAAGAGGACTTGGCGGATATGATGGAGAGACAACAAGGCACTTTAATATTATCCCCAGAAGTATTACGCAATGCAATTTTAACAATATAGTTGATAAAGTATATTCTGGAAGAGAGACTAGTCAAGATATTGTCGTATCAGATGGAGGAAGACGTTTACAGCAAAACAGAGATTATACAGTTTCCTATATAGATAATAGATTGCCTGGAATTGCAACAATAGAAGTTTCCGGAATTAACAACTATGGCGGAAGCAGAACCCTTCGTTATCAGATCAATGTTCCAAATATGACGGCAGTCAAAGCACAAGGGAATGGCGGCTATGTAGATTTAAGCTGGTCGGCAGTGCCGGGAGCACAGGGCTATGCTGTTTATGATCTGAATAATAAACTGATTGCAAAGACGGCAGCTCTGTCTTACAGACATTCCGATTTGGATGCGCTTACGGAATATGGTTATAAGGTTCGGGCTTATATCGTTGCAAACGGAACGACCTACTATGGCGGATTTTCAAGTGACCTTCGGGCAACAACGACCATTGCAACACCGAATGTCAGCTTAAAGGCAGGTAAAAAGAAAATGACCGTGTCTTGGCAGAGGATCAAAGGTGTCAATGGATATGAAATTTACAGAAGCACCAAGAAGGCAAAAGGTTACAAGAAAGTAAAAACAGCAAGCAGAGTTTCTATCACAAGTTATACCAATAAGAAGCTGACAAGTAAAACGAAGTATTATTACAGAGTCCGGGCATACAAGACTGTAAATGGAAGAAAAATTTACGGTAGTTATTCTTCTCCAAAATCAGCAAAGACGAAATAAGGGATGAACTTATGGAGGAAACATACAGACTTGGCAAACATGAATTTGCCACCCGGGAAGAATGGGAAGCCGCAAAAAGAGATTTAGAAAAAATAGAAACAATTGTAGAGCATTTGGATATTGATGATCCTGAAATTGCAAAGGACATTTACCATTTTATCCGTGACGGGAAAGTAATATTTGAAAGTAAGCTGGGAACGATGTTTTTCTGTGACATTTCAGACAGAGTAGCTCAGAATTTTGAGCATAAGCTGAAAAAAAGCAAAAAACTGTATTTGCAGAAACAGCGAAAAGAGATAGAACAGAAAAAGGAAGAACAGCAAAACCTAAAAGACACGCAGCAATCCCAGATGTTTAAGTTTTTGGGGATTGCTTGCGTCGCCCTGTCGCTGATATGCATTCTTTTTTATGGGATTTCCGTATTTAGAGAACGCAGTGCGACGAAGAAATTGGAGGAGGTGCAGCAGCAGAAAAATATTTCACAGGCCCTTGACTGGTATGCGGACAGGATTCGCAGAGAAGCAGATGAGAGCCAGACCAATATACAGCAGGCCGGGCAGGTTGAGCCGGAAACGGAAACAGAACAGCCCCTTGAAGTATTGCCGGAATATACAACAATGCATAACCAATATCCGGAACTTGCAGGGTGGATCTATATTGATGATACACAGGTAGATCTTCCGGTTATGCAGACAACAGATAATGCCTATTACCTCGACAAAAATATTGACGGTACAGAAGATGTGAATGGAACGCTTTTTATGGATTGCAGAAATGATTTTACCAAACCTGGTACGAATCTGATCATATACGGACATAACATGAAGAGCGGAGCGATGTTTGGAGGATTAAAGCAGTATCTGGATGAAGATTATCTTTCTACACATGACAGAATACAATTTGATACGATTTATGAGAAACAGATGTATCGAATTGTTGCAGTGTGTCTGTCAGATGTGGGAGGCGAAGGTGCTTACCGGTATTACAATTTCATTGAAGCAAACACGGATGAAGAGTTTGCAATGTTTTTAGAAAATGTACGAAATTGTGCTGTATATGATAGAACACAGGATGTGATGAAAAGTGACAGTTTGCTGACACTTTCTACCTGCAACAACTATGTAGAAGACGGAAGACTTTTTATTTTAGCAAAAAAAATACAATAGCATGGATGCTATGAAGTCAGGAGTGAGAAGTATGAAAAAAAATCTAGCAGTAAGAATCGGAGCCATTGCCATGGTGCTTATGGTAGCGTTTTTCTCTATCTTACCGGATTTGGTAAGTGCAGAGGGAGATGACACAGATATTTTGGCGGAATCCGAAATTGTGGCGGAGGCACCGGAAGAAGATGTTCCGGAAATTTCAGAAGAGGAAGAAACAACTGATTTGCCGGTAGAAGAAACAACAGAAGAAGGAATCGACGAAGGAAATGGTCAAGAAGGCGAAACCACAGAACCTGAGATAACAGAACCGGAACCTCCGGTGGAAGGAAATGATTCTGAAGGAAACCTTTCCGGGGATGGGAATGATACAGACTCCAATAAGGAAACAGATGACTCGGAAGATTCAGGAGAGGAAAATTCCAATTCTCAGGAACCAAATGAGGAAGAAGATTTGACCAATCCGGGAGACGAGGATCAGACACAGCCGGAAGAAGGAACGATTGCAGATGAAGAGTCCGGCGAAAAAGATACCATTGATGATTATCTGGCAATGCTTGACAATACGCAAATGAAGAGAATAAAAGGAGCGGCAGAACGCTTTGACAGTGCAGATAAAATGGCTGATATGGAATTGTTTGTTACTGAAGAAGAAGATTTTCTGATTGAGGGAACTACCCTTGTAAAATATTTGGGAAGTGCTCCATATGTTGAAATACCGCCGTATATAACAGTAATAGGAGACAGCGCATTTGCAGGAAATACAACTTTGCTGGGGGTAATCTTGCCGGCGAACTTACAGGCAATCGGCAGTTCCGCCTTTAACGGCTGCTGTAATCTGGGAGAAATCAGTATTCCAGGTTCCGTTACCTCTGTGGGAGATTCTGCATTCGCAAATTGTACCGGACTTGCAGGTGTATCTATTGGAGCCGGAACAGGAACAGTTTCTGCTAATGAATTTTATAATTGTGTTAGTTTACAGAGCGTGACAGTGCCGGAAGGTATTTCCAGTGTTCGGTCAGGCGCTTTTGCAAACTGCAGTAACTTAAGCAGTATTTCTCTTCCGTCTACATTAGCAAGCCTAGATCGAGGAGCATTTGCAGGAGATACAAATTTGGCCTCTATTTCAATCGCGGACGGTGCGTATTCTTCCTATGACGGATGTGTATATACGGGCGATGGCAGCCAGCTTTTGCTTTGTCCCCAGGGTAAGACAGGAATTTCCATAGCGCCGGGAACAGCATCTATTGCATCAGGAGCTTTTAATGGATGTAATTATCTCTTATCAGCAGTTGTACCAGATGCAACCAATTCCGTAGAATCCAATGCGTTCAGCGGAAGCGCTATTAAATCCGTTACAATTCCAAGCGGTGTAACCTCCATTGGTTCTCAGTCCGGTTGGACACCAAATGTAGTATACGGATACAGTGGCACCACAGCAGAAGCATGGGCAAATCAGAATAATTATGTATTTGAAAGCTTAAACGGTACTTCTGGAGGTGGAAACACCGGCATTCAGGATGAACATATTGAAGATCCGGATGATGCGGAAGACCCAACAGAAGAGACAGAGAGCGGAAAACGTTCTGGAACAACTACAAAAGCTTCCGCAGGAACAGGAGGAACCGGAACAACGGCTGCGATTTCCAGAAACGCTGGAAATCGGACAAATGCAACACCAAAAACCGGAGTGGAAGATTACGGCATTTATTTCCTGTTTGCCGGTGTATTCTTAATGGGAATTGCATTTTTCGCATATAGCAAAAAACTGCGTTTAGATCGTTAAACTGCAAAAGATTTTATTTCAAACAAAAAACGTGTCCGCACTGATTGATATTGGTGCAGGCACGTTTTCCTGTTTAAATTGTTTTGGTCAGGCATTTTCCTGTAACGCAAGGCGGCAGGCCTTGGCGAGCTGGTCGCCGCAGGAAGTGTTCTTAAAACCACAGCGGATGCCGCCGATCCGTCTTTCCACTTCGTCTACCGTCATGCCTTCTACCAGCTGGGGAATCGCTTTTAAATTACCGTTGCATCCACCTGTGAATTTTACGTTGTGGACAACATCACCGTCTAATTCCAGTTCAATCTGGGAAGAGCAGGTTCCTTTGGTTTGATAGGTATATTTCATTGCAAATATCTCCTTTACATATAAATTTGACCGGACTACAGTTTTTAGTATAACATATTCTCAAAAAGTTAACAAATCATTCATGGTTTTCTATATTGTGAAAGGTAAGGGAAAGTGGTACAATAAACACTGTGCTTGAAGATAATAATAGTTACAAATAAAGTGATAGGAGTCATATATGAAGGCATTTACAAAATTATTTGGAACACATAGCGAACGGGAATTAAAGAGGATCAAACCCATTGTTGAAAAAATTGAGTCATATCATGACACAATGGCAGCCTTGACAGACGAAGAACTTCGGAATAAGACGAAGGAATATAAAGATAGATTTCAGTCAGGAGAGACGTTGGATGATCTTCTTCCGGAGGCATTTGCAACCGTACGGGAGGCCGCAAGGCGAGTACTGAATATGGAACATTACCGGGTCCAGTTGATCGGCGGTATTATCCTGCACCAGGGACGTATTGCAGAGATGCGCACCGGTGAAGGTAAAACATTGGTATCAACGCTCCCGGCCTATCTGAATGCTTTGGAAGGAAAAGGTGTCTGTGTTGTTACAGTAAATGATTATCTGGCAAAGCGTGATGCAGAATGGATGGGACAGGTCCATGAATTTCTGGGACTTACCGTAGGCGTTGTTTTAAACTCTATGGACAATGATGAAAGGCGTGAGGCCTATAACTGTGACATTACTTATATCACCAATAACGAACTGGGATTTGACTATCTGAGAGATAATATGGTGATTTACAAAGAACAGCTGGTACAGAGAGGGCTGCACTACGCGATCATTGACGAAGTGGACTCGGTACTGATCGACGAGGCGAGAACGCCACTTATTATTTCCGGGCAGAGCGG
>CAYQRG010000025.1:0-14996 GCA_964419645.1 uncultured Eubacterium sp. | reverse complement strand
GAGGCCGAATTTGAGGACTGATGCCTTCCTTCCGCCAAAAATCTGGAAACTTCTCTTTCATGATTTCCGATCTTTTTGGCCGCATACAAGTGCAACGTCTCTTTGGCACGGGTAACACCCACATAAAACATTCTCCGTTCTTCCTCCAAATCGGCAGGAAGAACGGCTTTTTTGTATGGCGTAATTCCTTCATTGACATCTATGATATGCACCACGTCAAACTCCAGCCCTTTTGCACTGTGAAAGGTGGCCAGTGTTACGGCATTGTCTTGGTTTTTCTTTTTCCCATAAACTTCTTTTAATTCCTCTTTATACCGGTCAATATGTACAAACCACGCTCCAAAGGAAGAAAAGGATGCAGCACTTTCCAAAAGAGCATCCAGCACTTCAAACAGCACTTCCTCTTCTATTCCCCGTTCCAGCGCATATTCTTTTAAAAATGTATCATAGCCTATGGCTTTTCTAATATAATTCACAGCAGCAAAAGGACGCATCTGTTTTAGCATCTGTATGTCTTCCCATAATTTTTCGATACGACGCTCTACCCATGGCTGCATGGAATAGAAAGCCTGCCAGCGGCTAAATTCCACATTCTCTTCTTCCAGGCTCTCTCTGCTGATATACCGCTTCGGACGATTTAGAATCATCAGAAAATCTCTTCTTTTCCGACTCCCCTGGGCAATCCTGATATAAGCAAAAATATCTTTTGCAATCCAGTGTTCATACAGATTTGGCACACTGTCTCTGGCTGTAAAGGGAATATTGTATTCCATAAGCTGTTCCATTAGCATCCTGGCCTGGGTGTTGGTGCGAAACAGCACAGCCATACAACGGTAAGGCAAGGCTGCGTTTCGGATGTTTTCCACCACTTTTGCATATTCCTCCCGCTGGGTTTCAAATATTTCTGTGGTAATGGAATGTTCTTTTTCTTTTGCTGCCTGGATTTTCTTTGGAAAACGTTCGTTGTTATGGCCAATTATCCTTGAGGCAAACTCCACCACATCTTTCGGGCACCTGTAATTATAAGAAAGGTTTACAACCTTAGCATCCGGATAATCTTCTGTTACATGGAGCATAATTTCAGGCCTTGCGCCACGAAAGCGGTACACAGACTGGTCATCGTCTCCCACGACAAAAAGATTTCTCTCTTTTTCTGCCAGCATCTTTACAATGTCATATTGAATCTGATTGACATCCTGAAATTCGTCAATCAATATGTAACGGTATTTTTTCTGCCAAGCCAGAAGGATATCCTTCCTCTGGGAAAACAATTCATAGGTATACACCAACATATCATCAAAATCAATTTTACGATGACGCTTTAAAAACCGATGATATTCTTTATAAATCTCCTCAAATGTCTCTTTGCCGCAGTGAATGGGATAGTAATTGACAAGGTCAATCCTGCCGTTTTTGACAAAACTGATTTCTGCGAGAAGATTCTGTACAAATTCTGTCTCATTGTCACAGTCCATCCTCATGGAACGCAGCATTTCCTGCATCAGCTGTTCGCGTTCCTCTTCCCGTATGATATTAGAAACATCAAAATGGTAAGCATGTTTTAAGATCATAAAAAAGACGGCATGAAAGGTTCCAAAGGTCACTCTCCTTCCCTCCACCGGCATTAGATTCAGAAATCGTTCTTTCATTTCATTTGCTGCTGCTTTGGTAAAGGTAATGACCAGTATATTGGAAGGATCTATATTGGCATGTTGGATTAAATTGGCGATTCGTCTGGTAATGACCAGCGTCTTGCCGGAACCGGGTCCGGCAAGCGCCAGCATAGGACCGCTTTGATGCATAATGGCCTGCATCTGAGCATCATTTAGATTCTGATTCATAGACTTGTGTTTAATTTCTCGATTCCTTTGCGAATTCTTGCTAATGATTCTTCTTTGCCCAAAATTTCCATAATCTCGGTTGCGCCTCCCGGTGTCATCTGCTTACCGGAAACTGCGGTACGGATTGGCCAGAGCACATAACCGTTCTTATAGCCCTTTTCCTTTACAAAAGAAGAAAGTTTCTCATATAATGCATCGTTGCTGTAATCCTGCTGCTCCTCTAACACCGGCAAAATCTCGTTTAAAACGGCAAGAGAAGTTTCCGGATTCGTTTTCATTTTCTTATGGGTATACATTGCAATGTCATATTCCGGAAGTTCTTCAAAGAAGTCAATATGATCTGCAATGTCCGGGAAAATTTCTATCCTTGTCTGGACTAATTTGGCAATTTTCTTAAGATCGCAGTCCCTTTGAACGGTCTGTTTGATATAAGGCTCCGCCATTTCATAAAAAGTTTCAAACTCCATAGCCTTCATATATTCCCCGTTCATCCATTTTAATTTGGTAATATCAAAGACTGCCGGTGATTTGCTCATATGATGGTAGTCAAAAGCTTCGACCAGCTCTTTTAAGCTGAAAATTTCCCTGTTATCCGATGGGCTCCAGCCTAACAATGCCACAAAATTTACCACTGCATCTGATAAAAATCCCTGTTCTAACAGATCTTCATAAGAAGAATGTCCGCTCCGTTTGCTCAGCTTCTGGTGCTCTTCATTGGTAATCAAAGGACAGTGCACATACACCGGAACTTCCCAACCAAATGCCTCATAAAGGCGGTTATATTTGGGAGAAGAGGACAGGTATTCGTTGCCTCTGACAATATGTGTAATTCCCATTAAATGGTCATCTACTACGTTAGCAAAATTATAGGTAGGATATCCGTCGGATTTGATTAAGATCATATCGTCTAACTCTGCATTGTCCACTTCAATCCGACCATAAATTTCATCTTCAAATACTGTTGTTCCGGTTCTTGGATTGTTCTGACGGATGACATAGGGCACGCCTGCCGCCAGTTTTTCTTCGATTTCTTCTTTGCTTAAATTCAGGCAGTGTTTGTCGTAAATGACGATTTCTTTGCCTGCTACCGTTTCTTTTAAACTTTCCAGACGTTCTTTGTCGCAGAAACAATAATAAGCCTCGCCTTTTTCAATCAGCTGCTTTGCATATTCCAGATAAATGCCTTTTGCCTGACGCTCACTCTGTACATAAGGTCCCACGCCTCCGTCTTTGTCAGGGCCTTCGTCATGAGCCAATCCTGTTTTTTCCATAGTCCGGTAAATAATGTCAAGGGCCTCCGGCACAAAACGCTCCTGGTCCGTATCTTCTATTCTTAAAATAAAATCCCCGCCTGCATGCTTTGCAATTAAATATGCATATAATGCTGTCCTCAAATTGCCCACATGCATCCGTCCCGTAGGGCTGGGCGCAAACCTTGTTCTTACTTTGCTCATATGTTTCCTCCGTATCTGTATTTATTTGTATCTTCTTGAGACATTCCAATCCCATTTTCATTTTTATTGAAAATACTTTTCGGCTTCTTCTGTAGAAAGATCATATTTATTCATGAGTGTCAATTTTATTTCTTCATCCAAATGCCCGAATTTCCTAAGCATATCTACAGCATCTTGTATGCCTTGTTGTATGCCTTGTTGTATACCTTGTCGTATACCATTTTGCATACCTCTTTGTAAAGCAGCTTCTTCTAATTCTTTTTCTCTTAAGCGGATTTCTGGTCCCATAATCTCCATTAATGCCTGACACATACTATCGTCTCCCTTCCACTTTTCCACAATTTCTTTATTTGCACCAATGCTGACTTCTAAAACAGAATCTGCCAGCTCTCTGTCAAATGTATTTTCTAATTGATGTATACTGTTAAAAAGTTCTTTCATGTCCTGCTTGTTCATTTTATCAGACAACGAACCCAGCCAGATATGTTCCCGTCTGTTTAATTCTCTCGTTACAACAATCTGTATTGGAAATAATAGTCTTTCCTCTATATAATAAATTCCCTTATATGGATTTGATAGCTGATAATCATGTTTCCTCAAATACCGAAAAAGGCCTTCCGGTTTCGCTTCCCGAATCAGCGTCACTGTAATATCATCTGCCCTGACCTCATCCACCGTTCTTCCATAAGATTTGTAAAGTGCTGCATATGCCACTGATTTATATAACACATCTATATCCAGATGGTCTTCTGGCGATTTGTATTCCACAATATTATGGCTGCGGAAGAAACCTCCTATTTCATTGGAAAGAGAAACAGATGGCTGTTTCTTAAATTATAGCATATTATTTCAATTATGCAACTTCAATCATTGTTGTCATAATCCAGATTGCTTTTGTATATAAAAATAAAATTCTCCCCTAGAGATCCATATATTGAAAAACATGGATTCTATGGGAGAACTTTATTTTTTAGTACAAGTATTAAAAATCGGTACTAACCGAAAATCCCCTAAAATTCAGATTTTAATTGGAAGGTTTACGATAGATATAATAATATCTTGAGGAAATTTCTTTCGTCTTTTTATTCATATATTCTACACGGAAACTCGTTTCTGCATAAAATCCGGTAGACAGATAATAGTACCAGTAGTTTGGATCATTGGAACTTTTATAATCAGTTTCAGATTTATAAGCGTATGGAGAGAGTGTAACCTTTGCATTGTTCTTAATCGGCCTCTCTACCCATTTTCCGTTTGCATCATAATATCTCATGGTAATGGAGTTTAATTTATAACCCTTTTGCATCTTCACTTTAAACTTGCCGCTCTTTTTATTTGTCAACGTGCTAAAAATATCCTGCTTTCCCGCAAAGGTTGCTTTTTTGATAGCCGGATTATAATACTCCAGATCCACTTCTTTTGCTGTTACCTGAACTGTGTGTTTGCTTACTTTCTTGCCCCCGGCATTGCATACTTGAAATGTCACTTTATATTTGCCTGGCTTTGAAGCATATAGACGAAGTGTTGCATAACCGTATGGATGCTCTGAACCGGTATTCAGTGAATCATGATAATACTGATAGGTTTGTTTTACATACAGATTCTTGCTGTTTGACTTGATTTTTGTAATCTTTGCATCACCTAATGAATAACTGATGTCGATATCCGTCTCATAAGTACTCCCTACAGGGATTGTTATTTTCTTAGGATCTACAGATGCTTTTGCAAATGCCGGTGTACTTGGAACGGCTATAACCGCAACTGCCATGCACAATGCCAGCGCAATGCCGGTAAATTTTTTCCAGATTTTCATATTTTTCCTCCTTTTCCCCATTTGGCGGGCTTACAGCTATACCCACAGGGTACTTTCTAGTTTTTGAGATTCTTTGTAAATGTTAATTTTTGGCAAGACGATAAACCGAAAAAGAATCCCAACTTTCTTCATTGGTATATTTGTCTACATAACTAATAGAAATATATGTTCTTGCAAACAGATCCGCACTCCAATACTCATATCCCGGGCCATTAGAGGAGCTGATGTATTTAGATCTGAATTTTCCCAATTTTATTTTTTTACCATTTTTAACTACTTTTGTGACACCATTACCGCTTTTATCATAAGTAGTTACTTCAATTGATTTTATGCTGTAACCCTTTGCCATTTTCACTTTTAATTTGCCCGCTGCTTTTGGAAAAACCATTGTTCCAAATACCGGATTCTCTGCATCATAAAGAGCCTTCCCACCAATAGTAACTTTACTAACTGCATCAGATACCGCAAATACCTGAACCGTATGATGTTTTCTCACCTTGTTATTCCTGTCAACTACGTCGAAACTCACTTTGTATTTGCCTTTTTTCGTCGCATACACAGAAATATTGGCAGAACCGCTATAATCACTTTCAGAATCTACATAGGTAGTCCGCACAATTAAATTCTTCTTGGATGACGATTTTAAATTGGCAATTTTATAATCCCCTGCATCCAACTTCACATTAATATAACTTCGTGATAATACCGTGACATGTACTTTCGCCGGTACCGTAGATGCTTTCGCCTGTACATTGGGAACCAGCATCAAAGATGCGAGCATCCCAATTGCAAGCATACAGCAAACAATTTTCTTCATTCCTTTTTTCATTACTCTTTTCCTCCTGTAATCTTTCTTCTATGTCAGAACTATTTTTGATCTTATATGATGGATTCATTTTGAAATCTTCACGCCCGCTTTTTGTCCTTTCTTTTTGAATTTTTTCGCATAAGCGTTTACTTTCGAAGCAGGCACTTTAATTTTGCAATTCTTAGGAATATTTTTCAGTGCATTACTTCCTACGGATTTCAGTTTCGTTGTCTTGATTGTGATCTTCTTTAATTTCTTGCAATTCTCAAATGCGCCTTTTCCAATTTTTGTCACATTTTTCCCGATTGTTATGCTGGTGATTTTTTTGTTACCTTTGAATGCGCCGTCTGCTATGACAGTTACTTTGAATGTGCCTTTTTCGTTTGTAACCTGATCCGGTATCGTCACGGATTTTGATTTTTTATTGGCAGGTCCAATGTAGGTTACCGTATTAGAAGAAGTCACTCTATATTTGCCGGAGGTTTTATGATCGACAAATTCAGACGTATGATTGGGTGGATTTACTTCCCCATGATTTCCGTTTCCTTGGGATCCGGGTTTTTCCGTCTGGTTCCCGCCGCCTTGGGAGCCAGAGTTTTCCGATTCGTCACCGCCTGTTGTCAAGTCTCTTGTATATGTCATTGGCACAGGCAAAATTGCAGCCCCAGAACAGTTTTTCTGATTTTCGTCTTTCCAACCGGAGCCGGGAAGCTCTACTTCACTCTGAAGATTTGCAGGCATTTTTATGGTGGATAAGTTTTCACAGCCATAAAACATACTTCTCATATCTGTTACATTTGACGTGTCGAATCCACTTATGTCCAGGCTGCTCAATCTGCTACAGCCATAAAACATACCTCTCGTAACTGTTACATTTGACGTATCTAATCTGCTCACGTCCAGACTGCTCAAACCGCTACATAATGCAAACATATTTTCCATATCTGTTACATTTGACGTGTCGAATCCACTTACATCCAGACTGTTTAATCCGCTGCAGCCACTAAACACCTGTCTCATATTTGTTACATTTGACGTGTCAAATCCGCTCACGTCCAGACTGCTCAAACTGCTACATGATGCAAACATACTGTCCATATCTGTTACATTTGACGTGTCGAATCCGCTTACATCCAGACTGCTCAAACTGCTACATGATGCAAATATACTGTCCATTTCTGTTACATTTGACGTGTCTAATCCACTCACATCCAGACTACTCAAACTGCTGCAACCAGAAAACATCCACCCCATATCTGTTACATTTGACGTATCTAATCCGCTTACATCCAAACTGCTTAAACTACTACAGCTACTAAACATACCTCCCATATCTGTTACATTTGACGTGTCGAATCCACTTACATCCAGACTGCTCAAACTGCTACAGTCACAAAACATATGATTCATAGATCTTACATTTGACGTATCGAATCCACTTACATCCAAACTTCTTAAACTACTACAGCCTCTAAACATCTGATACATAGATGTTACATTTGACGTATCAAACCCGGTCAAATCCACACTCTCTAAATTTTTGCATCCTTCAAACAGACTTGAGGCATCCGTTATGCCCGTAGCATTCACAACAGCCCTTTTGATCTTGTCCTTTTCCTCCAACTGACTTGGACGCCAAGCTGAATCACCGGTCATGTTGATCGTAAGCGTCCCTTCTTCATCAAGCTCCCACTGAACATTCTCCGCAGATCCTTCCGATTGTACCGCAATCTCCTTGGCATCCACACACAGGCTGCCAAAGCATACGCTTACGCCAAATGCACAAAATGCCAGTACAACCGCCAACCGTGCTTTTAAAAATTTTTTATTCTGCATCTTATGTGTCCTCCCATAATTTGTCTGTGATCAATATGCTATAGTATTTTAATAAAACATAATATTATAAGAAACATTATCGTATGCGTTGTCCCAGTCTTGTCCCGCAGAAAGTCCTTTGATCTTTCCGGAGAATACGATTGCTCCGTTTTTCTTTACTTTCTTTTTTATTCCCTTATTTCGCTGAATTGGATTCTGATTCCATTTTCTGGAAGGATCATAGGTTCCGCCTGCTTTGCACTTGATATTTTTGAAGGTTGCATTTACTTTATCTCCGTTCAGCCTTGCACAAGCCTCAATGCTTAAATAAGGAGCTCCTTTTTTCAGACCGGAATTGGAAAAGCTGCCAATCTTCTTATAATCCAAATATACCGCGCCTTTTCCCTTTTTATCTACCGTCATCATCAAATGATACGTTTTGCCCCGTTTTAAAGCCTTATTCTTCGGTCTGGTGTATTTTTGTCCTCCCGGATTATTGGAGGCTACATTCTCAATTAATGCCATAGTCTTTCCGGTATAGGGCGCAACAGCACAGGAATCATACTGGATTCCAAAGGAAACTGCAGAAACTGCGGTACCCATGACTAGCTTTGCATGATATCCGCTTCCACTTCCTTTTAGACAGATATCTGCCTCTATTGCATAGGCCGATTTGGTATTCACAATCGTGTTTCCTTTTTTCGGTTTCGCACTCATCACATTGCTCCAGTCGCTGTAACTTTCTGTTTTGTCTTCGACATAGCAGCTGCGCATCCGGACATAATTTACTTTGTTCGGCATAAAATCGGAAGACGTTACGCTAGAACCGCCTTTTGCAACCGAAATAGTCGTCGGCTTGCTAAAATTACTGCTGGTAGAATACTGTATCTCATAACCGGTTGCTGAATTGACGCCGGTGTAAGTAACCTGTAATTCTCCCGGTGTGGATGTCGCTTTTAACCCCTGAAGTTTTGGCGCATTGATTTTCCACTGGGCATATAAAATGAGATTTTTCTTACTCTCAGACTGCGTGATTAGAGACATTGCAGCTCCATTGGCATAAGTGTTTCCGGTTCCGTTGGCTTTTGTATTCCAGCCTGCAAATGTGAAATCAGTTCTTACAAACGTATTCGAAGGCAGTGCTGCCGCATCGCTTGGGGATACAGATGCCATTGAACCTGTTCCTCCGTTTGCATTAAAACTAATTGATTGGACAGCTCCCACTGCATCTACTGCCTCCTGCAGAGAAGCTGCTGATACCGGCTGTATAAATAAGATCATTGCCAGTACAAGTGTTAATAGAGAAATTGTCTTTTTCATTTTATTCTTCCTTTCTTGTTTTTTATAGGTCGTCAGATTATTTTGTAATCCTTACCTTTTTCCCCTGCCCTTTGTTTTTGAATAGTTTCTTATAATCGGATAATTTCTTTGATGGAACTTTCACTTTTGCTGTAGCTTTGATTCTTTTCAAAGCATTCTTTCCAACCTTTTTTAAACTGCCGGACTTTATCGTTATCGTTCCAAGCTTCTTACAGTTTTTGAATGCACTGCCGCCAATCTCTGTAACGCCTTTTCCAACTGTTACCTTAGTAAGTTTCGTGCAGCCTTCAAATGCAGAAGCACCGATCGTCGTTACGTTATCTCCAATTTCTACGTTTTTAATCTTTGTATTCTTTTTAAAAGCATTCTTCCCAATGGCTGTTACATTGAAAACTTTTCCTTCGATTGTAACTTTTTTGGGAACTTTCACTTTTGTAGTTTTTGTATCGCTTATCCCTGTCATTGACACTGTGGATGCACCTGTAATCTGATATTTGTATGCGTCTACGATATGGGATGTGCCTTTCTGTATTGTGATTGTTTTTTCCTCTTCAGACTCTGGTTTTTCTGTAGAAAAATTTCCTACCGTTATAGTTACCGTTCCACATATTTCAGGCTCATTCGTCAAACATGCTGTCACTTCTGCCACACCTTCCGCCACACCTGTCACTTCACCCTCGGGAGATACCGTAACCACTGACGGATCCAAACTGGTATAGCTGATCGATTCAGAATATAACGGCGTATATCTGTAACCATTATAAAAACGAACCAAAATATTTGTTTTATCTTCTTTCTCGATCTTGTTATGAACCGCAGATACGGAGAATCCTTCTCCTGCAGCGCCGTCTTTATCAAACAGAACTGACGTTACTTCTGAAAAATTCTGCCTGCTATTCTCATCTGCTTCTGTATCCGTTTCTGTTCTGGAAAATAACTGTACCCAATAATAAGTTCCATTCACTACCACACAGCCAATACCAATTCCTTTATGATCTTCCCCTAAAATATTTTCTCTGTGTCCGGTTGAGTTCATCCAGGAATCCATAACAGATATAGCAGTATTATTTCCGGCAGCAATATTTTCCGCTATCGCCTTACTGTTTACAGTAAAACA
This sequence comes from uncultured Eubacterium sp., assembly GCA_964419645.1. Lineage (GTDB taxonomy): Bacteria > Bacillota > Clostridia > Lachnospirales > Lachnospiraceae > Roseburia_B. Next base: position 4,828 of record CAYQRG010000025.1, on the reverse strand, counting down.
AGACTGTCCGGAAGGCCTGTCATGAGAAAAATAAATACTTATCTCTGCCGCCCTTAGCATTGCAGCGTCCAGAAGCTCCTCGTCCATTTTCAAAGTTCCCAGTCCATTTTCTTCCCGTTTTTGATTCACCTGTTCCAATACCTGGAATGCCATATCATAATTGTACTCCGCTTCTATCTGCGCCTGATATCCACACTGGTAATATCCGCCAAAATCAATCAGTTTGCTGTCTTCCGAAAAATTCAGGCTGCATTCTGCAGGAAATGCACCGCTGCCTATATAGTTAAGAGAATCCGGCAGATCCACACGAGAGAGAACCGTTCCATAAAAAGCCCTTGCCTCAATCCGCTTTAATCCTTCACCAAAAATTACATTCTCTAATAATGTACATGCCCCAAAAGCCTCCCCAGCTATGATCTCAACAGAAGAAGGCAATGCCACACGCTTCAAGGCAGAACAGTATCCAAAAGCACGCATATCAATTTCCTCAAGTCCTTCCGAAAAGGACAAAGTTTCCAGAGAAGTGCATGATTCTGCAAACCGATAAGGCAGACTCTTTAATCCGCTTCCCAATTGCAATTCCTTTAATGACTGGCACTTATACACTGCAAACTCTCCTGCCTCCGTCACAGAATCCGGAATCACAAGGTTTTCAAGTTTAGAAAGAGAAAATGCGCTCATCTTGATCTTTTTTACACCATCCGGAATATCCACAGCTTTAACCTTGGCATATTGAAATGCGGCTTTCTCTATAACAGCCACATTGGAAGGAATGCTGTATGTTTCATTTTCCAGTTCACAGGGATAGGACAAAAGAATTGTGCCTGCAGCATTAAATAAAACGCCGTCTCGAACCATGTAAGCGGATCCTTCCGCCACCTCATAGCTCTTAAGCCCCGCTTTACAAAAAGCTATCGTGCTTATATTACCAAGGGATGCCGGAAGCCTTATCGTTGTAAGGCTGATCGTTTCTTCGAATGCATAATCCATTATCACGCGCAGTCCCTCTCCAAGCTCAACCGTTTGAAGGGAAAGGCATCGATAGAAAGCCGCTGTTCCGATAACTTCCACACTGGAAGCAAGCTCAACATGCTCTAAATACCAGCATTCAAAAAATGCCTCTTTTCCTATGGAAGTAATTCCGTCTGTAACGACAACAGACTTAATTTCATCTTTTCGGTCACTCCATGGAGCTTCATTATTATTGTTACGGTCGTAATCCGGCATAGACCCGTTTCCGAAAATAGTCAGAACTCCCTCATCCGATAACTGCCACGTCAGATCTTTTGCTTCAGGATCATCCGGAGCAGAAAAACTTTCAAAAGTGTTTATTTTTCCTGAATCATTTCCTCCATAAACGATGCTTGCATCTACAAATCCGCAGATATAGCCGCTCCCATTCCACATGCTATACAAACTGTAAGTCCAAATATAATAGGTATAAGTATGACCGCGTTCCACATTTTGATCCACAAATCCCGTACTATCGCCGTCCATCTTTGAAAAAAATACAAACTCCCCGGTTTCATGGCACAGACGGTAAATATAAAAACCACGGTCATCGCCATATCTGTTTCTATCATATCCTACGGAAACTCCCTCTGCAGTATTTCTGATAGAAAGCCCCGTAGCTCTGCTGCACCAAGAATGAATCAGACTATCCGGATCTGACTCAAAAACGTCACTTGAGATAATTCCGTTTACCACATACTTCCCATTCACAACTCCCTGAAAACCGGTATCTACGATTCCATTTTTCACATAAAAATCTACATAGCTATAGTCCAGACCATCCCTTTCATCTCCAGACAGCTTACCGCTAAAAGCAGACTGGAATTTCCCATCTGCATAATACTTCAGTTTCGCATTCTCCAATCTGAGCACACCCTTTTGCTGCCCATCGTACTGTCCAGAATAAATCTTATCAGACTGGACCAGAATACCAGCTTCACAAACCGGAATGTCAGATTGGGACAGCATTTGTATCCCATTTTCCGAAACCTCCGGCTCTGCCGCCAATACCGTCATGCCCGATGTGATCCATATCAGAATCAGACTAAACATCATTATTTTTATCTTCATAATCCTTTTCCTCCTCTTTTGATGTTATTTTGTAATCTTCACCTTCTTTCCCTGCCCTTTATTCTTAAACAATTTTTTATAGGCAGATAATTTCTTTTTGGGAACTTTGATTTTTGCCGTGGCTTTGATTCCCTTTAAGGCATTCTTTCCTACTTTTTTCAAGCCGGTGGACTTTACCGTTATCTTTTTCAGGTTATAGCAGTTATAAAACGCTTTTGCTCCAATGGATGTTATGTTCTCTCCGATGGTAACCTTTTTCAACGTACTGTTCCCCGTAAATGCGTTTGATGCAATGTCTGTTACTTTATAAATGATACCATCAATGTTAACCGTTGCCGGAACAGTGATGGAGGACTGGGATCCGTTTATTGGTTTTACGTATGCGACTGTTCCACCGCTCTTTCCTGCTTTTGTCACCTTATACTGCGCCTGGTTTGTGGAATCGTCTAAGACTTCTCCCTTTGTGGGTATGGCTTCATTGAACTGGCAGGTGTACGTTCCGCAACAGCCGGGTACATCGACAGAGCCTTGGATTTTAATATAATATGTTCCGGACTTCAACTCTATTTCCTTAGTTGCCACACTGGAAGAAGAACTGTACAATCCGTGCAATTTTGATAAATTCACATCATACAATTCACAGCTTATTTTACAGGAACGCTGAAAAATATGTCTATATTTCCCAGAAGAAGGAATTGTCACCTTATACCAGTCCTCCATGTTGGAATATGTTATTACGCCGGTTGCCTTGCTGTTTATGCTCATATTCTGCGGCGAATCATAAGAATCATTTTCTACCGCAGTAATTCCACTAGATGAGAAGGAAGCACAAAACCTGTAAATTCCTCCATATCCACCGAGATGCTCGACAGACACATAATAAGTTCCCTGAGAAAGCCATTGTGTGATTGATCGTGTATTTGGTGATGTTTCACTTCCGCTGAGCGCATATATCCATGTAATCCTCTCAAAATTTGAATCATACAGGTAACAATTTAATCCATACGAATATGACATCAGCTTTATATCCATCTCACCTGCTGTTGAAATTGTAAATTTGTAATAGTCCGTACCTTCCGCAAATTCACATTTTTCGCTCCATACCCCATTTATTGGCAGTGTAGCTGCTGTAGTAAAATCACCTGCATACGCCGGAACCGCCTTTAACGCTGCAATCATTGCCACTATCACTGCAAAGCACATAATAAACTTTTTCAAAAATCCTGTTTTTTTCATGGATTGCTCTTCCTTTCGTTATTTTTTCACTTTCACTGTCTTTGTCTTGCTCCAGTCCCCCTGTACCTTGGTACTGCCGGATTTTGCATAAGCGCAGATACGTACGAAGTACTTTTTGCCCGATTTTAATTTCTTTATCGTTACTGAAGTTGTTTTAGCTTTCGTTATTTCTTTTTGGACTTTGTTCTTTTTGAACTTTTTATCTGTTGCACATTCGATGATATAGCCGGATGCAGCACTGTCCTTTTTCCATTTTATTGTGGCAGTTTTCTTTTTATTGGATTTTACGGAAGATAGAGTCGCCTTTTTGGGTTTTGCTATCTGATTCGTGTTTGAAGAACTGCCTGTGCCTAAGTTGGGGTTTTCTGGGCTAGGAGTGCCGTAGTGGATGGTTGCTGACTTTAGGTACTCATTTCCACCTGATCCAATTTCTATTTCACTCCACTGTTCTTTGCTTCCGGCAAAATATACATCTTTTAGACTGCTGCAACCGTAAAATGCATTTGCCCCGATGCTCGTCACGCTTTCTGGAATCTGGATACTGGTCAGACTGCTGCAACCGCTAAATGCATACCAAGCTATGTGCCTCACGCCGCTGGGAATTGTCGTATTGTTACAACCAGCTAAAAGAATATTACGTTCTGTCTCTATTATCGCATTACAATTCTCTCTGCTGTCATACTTTGGATTATCACGATCTACCGTTATGCTGGTCAGACTGCTGCAATTCCAAAATGCCTCTTCCCCTATGCTCGTCACATTTTCTGGAATCCGGATGCTGGTCAGACTGCTGCAACCGCAAAATGCATCTTCCCCTATACTCGTCACGCTTTCTGGAATCTGAATGCTGGTCAGACTGCTGCAATCGTAAAATGCAGAACTCCCTATGCTCGTCACGCTTTCTGGAATCTGGATGCTGGTCAGATTGCTGCAATATTGAAATACCCCACCAGCTATGCTCGTCATGCTTTCTGGAATCTGGATGCTGGTCAGATTGCTACAACCGTAAAATGCATTTGCCCCGATGCTCGTCACGCTTTTTGGAATCTGGATGCTAGTCAGACTGCTGCAACTGCTAAATGCATCTTTCCCTATGCTCGTTGCGCTTTCTGGAATCCGGATGCTGGTCAGACTGCTGCAATCGCTAAATGCATTATCCTCGATGCTTGTCACGCCGTTGGGAATTATTATGCTTGTCAGACTACTGCAACGACTAAATGCATCTTCCCCTATGCTCGTCACGCTTTCCGGAATCTGGATGCCGGTCAGACTGCTGCAATTCCAAAATGCACCTGCCCCGATGCTCGTCACGCTTTCTGGAATCTGGATGCTGGTCAGACTGTTGCAACTGCTAAATGCATCTTTCCCTATGCTCGTCACGCTTTCTGGAATCCGGATGCTGGTCAGACTGCTGCAACCGCTAAATGCATCTTCCCCGATGCTCGTCACGTTGCTGGGAATTGTCGCATTGTTACAACCAACTAAAAGCGTATTACTTTCTGTCTCTATT
>CAYQRG010000024.1:0-15392 GCA_964419645.1 uncultured Eubacterium sp. | reverse complement strand
CACCTCAGCCGTATCACAATTAACTACACTGATATCCGGCGTCAGTTTCTTCACCCGTTTGGATATTCGCAGTTCTCCTTTTTTATCCGGAATGGCAACAGCAAAGCTCTTATCCGATTTCTTATAAATACACTGGCCGTCCCGCGCAAATACCCGGTTTTTTTTCGTTACGGTGACATTCTTGATACCAATGTTCTCTCTCCAGGGATTCCTGTTAAATGCCCCTCTCTCAATTTCGGAAACAGAGGCCGGAATATGGATTGCCGGAGATTTTGCAGTGCCGAACGCATAAGATGTTATCTTTTTTACCCCACCCGGGATTGTAAACTTTTTACCTCCTGTCGCCGCAAAAATCAAAGCCTTGTCTTTTTTGCGGATTAAGCTGTTTCCTTTGACCTGGAACATTTTATTCGTATCGGATAACTTAATACTTTTTAAGGACGGACAATCCCACAGTGACGAATTTTCAAAAGCTTCCAGTTGTTCCGGCAGAACGATGTTTTTTAATTTTTCACATCCGTAAAAGGTATATTCTTCGATTCTTTTTACCTTTTTGGGAATCTCAATCTTCGTTAACGAACGCAGTCCGCTAAAGGCGGCCTGATCGATAACTTCTACCGTATCCGGGAGCCGGACGGATGTCAGGGACGATAAAGCCTTGATGTAGCCGTCCCAATGATGCCATGGCTCAATATACGTGCCAAATAACGTATTGTAATCTTCGTCATCCTCCTCACTTCCACGCTCCGGGCATCCAAGTCTGGTAACCGTTTTATCCCGAATAGTTTCCGGAATGGAAAGGGATTCGACTTTCTTCCCTTTAATTTCAATTTTGTAAATCCAGGCTTCTTTTCCGTCTTTGGAAGGATGGATGTAATATGTAAACGCTCCCTCCGTCTGCACTTCTGTTTCGCCTTCATTCCATGCAATTGTTTCGGCCGCAGCCTTCGTATCTGACGTAGTCATAACCAGCATTGCAAACAATACGGCACATAATACGGTCATCCATCTTCTTTTCATAATATGTTCCTCCTTTTTCCCAATGCTTTGAACAATCCCATTCGATTTGTTTTTTAGAAGCCCCTTTACGGATTGTAGGTATGCCATCCATACCACCTAGTCACGCTAGAATAACATTTATTTTCTTTATACCACTTTTTATAGACATTATCATATGCTTTCGGTACATATACATGGCAGAAGATAGGAAGCTTTGCATATCCGGCAGCAGATTTCGGCTTAACTACTTTCGGAGGGACTTTGCCTGTAAAATATACTTTATCGGCATCAAGCACGCCAAATCCGGGCACTATCACACGTTTCAGGCTGCTCGGATAAACCACTTTTTTCAAATTCTTCTTCCACGGATCACCATTGACTACACTGAAATCCGGCGTCAGCTTCTTCACCCGTTTGGATATCCGCAGTTCTCCTTTTTTGTCCGGAATGGCAACGACAAGGCTTTTATCCGATTTCTTATATATACACTGTCCATCCCGTGCAAATACCCGATTTTTTTTCGATACGGTGACATTTTTGATCTTGCTATTCCCTGTTCCGGTAATTCTGTTAAATGCCCATGGCTCAATTTCAGAAACAGAGGCAGGGATATGGATCTCCGAAGAATTCCCTCTGCCGAATGCATGAGATGTTATCTTTTTTACCCCGTCCGGAATTGTAAGCTTTTTGCCACTTGTCACTGCAAAAACCAGAGCCTTATCCATTTTGCAAATTAAGCAGTTTCCTTTGACCTGAAATGTTTTGTTCGTTTTGGATAACTTGATATTTTTTAAGGACGGACAGTCCTCCAGTGACAAATTTTGAAAGGACTCCAGCTGTTCCGGCAAAACGATCGTTTTTAGTTTGTCGCACCCATAAAAGGTATAGTCTTCGATTTTTTTTACATTTTTGGGAAGCTTAATCTCCGTTACTGAATCCAGCCCGCTGAAAGCGGACTCGTCAATAACTTCTACCGTATCCGGAAGCTGAATAGTTTTCAGAGCTGATACTTCCTTACTGATGCCGTCATAATTATGCCATGGTTCAATACCCACACCAAACAACGTAGTATATGCTTCATTATCATTCTCAATATCACGTGCCGGGTAGCCAAGTCTGGTAACTTTTTTATCCCGAATGTTCTCTGGGATAGAAAGGGATGTTTCTTTTTTCCCCTTAATCTCAATTTTGTAGATCCAGGCTTCTTTTCCGTCTTTGGAAGGATAGATATAATATGTAAATGCCCCATCCGTCTGCACTTCCTCATTCTCTATATCCCATGCGCTTATTTCGGCTGCTGCCTTCGTATCTGTAGCAACCATAACCAGCATCGTAAACAATATGGCACAAAATACGGTCATCCATCTTCTTTTCATAATGTGTTCCCCCTATCTCAATATAACGAAAACCGATCTTCCTGTTAATTTGTAATCTTTTTTCATGATAGAAATTCTCTCCTGTGTTATTCTAAATCAAAACGCATAAAAAAATATTTTATATATGTATTATAGCACGTGCACCTATGGAGACAATCATTTTTTCTAATTTCCATAAAATTCTTATAAAATTCGTGAAACTTTCCCTTCCCTGGGATAGTCTAATCAATAGAACGAAACAACAGGAGGCGAAAAAGTTGGGACTTTTACCATGGAAAAAAACAAAAGCAAAAACTGTAGAAGATCTGCTGCTTACAAACTACAACCAATATTTCCGGCTTGCATACAGCTATGTCCACAATGATGACGACGCAGCAGACATTGTACAAAATGCAGCCTACAAGGCGATCAAAAACAGCAGCCAGCTAAAAGAACAGCAATATGCTTCTACCTGGCTCTACCGTATTGTTATCAATGAAATTTTTACCTTTTGTGGCCAAAAGAAAACAGAATCCTTAGAATACCCAGAAGAACCTTCCCAGGAAGATTCCTATGAAGATATCGACTTAAAACAGGCTTTGGAATCTCTGCCTTTGGAAGAAAAAATGATCGTAGAACTGAAATATTTTGAAGATATGAAACTGGAAGAGATTGCCGCAATCCTTGACTTAAATGTCAATACCGTCAAAAGCCGGCTCTACCGCAGTCTGAAAAAATTAAGACTTATGCTGGAAGAAGACTGGATCTATGCAGAACCGTTTTCACGCAGCGATTCTGCCGGTACATAGCGCTTTGCCACAAAACCCATAAAACCATATAAACTTAGCCAGGAGGAAAATTATGAGCATCAGAGAAGAAAAATGGAACGAGATCAAACAGGAATACCACACACACAGTATGACAAAAGAGCAGGTAGAACTTATGAAAAAAAAATATGAATAAAGCCAAAAAAGGCCAGCGGCACACCATTCGCACAATCGCTGCAGCCGCTGCAGCCGCCGCCATAATCATCACCATACTGCCCAACACCTCCCAAAGCGCAGCCTATGCCATGAGCCGCATTCCGCTCCTTTCCAAATGGGTAGAAGTCGTCACGTTTCGTGATTATCAATATGAAGATGACAGGCATATGGCAGATATCAAGGTTCCGGAAATCAAAACAGATCCTAAAGCAGATTCCCCGGCCAAAGAAACGATTCAGAAAACCGCAGAAGAAATCAATGCGGAAATCGAATCCATCTCCGAGCAGCTAATTGAGGAATTTGAAGAAAACGCAAAAGACCAGGGAGGCTATCAGGATATGCTTGTTACCTCCGAAGTCATCGCTACTACAGAAAAATATTTTACGCTGAAACTGATCTGTTATCAGGGAGCCGGCAGTGGCGCGGAATGGGATTATTTTTATACGATAGATTTAGAAACCGGAAAACGCCTTGCGTTAAAAGATCTTTTCCAAGAAGACAGTGATTATATTACCGCAGTCAGCGAAAATATTATAGAACAGATGAAAGCCCAGATGGCATCTGATGAAAATCTCATCTACTGGGTTGATTCCGATATTCCGGATTTGAACTTTAAAACAATCACTGACGAGACCGGATTTTATTTAAACGATAAAGAAGAACTCGTCATCTGCTTTAATGAAGGAGACGTCGCGCCCATGTATATGGGATGTGTGGAATTTACCATACCAAAAGAAACTCTTGCCTCTATTTGGGCAGAATAAGCATTACGATTCATAACCTCTAGAGCATACATAGCAATGTGGGAGACAGATTCATCACACTATCATCTGTCTCCCACATGGTTATTTCTCTCTTCTTTAACTTGTCTGCTCATTTTCCTGTTTCACCATATTCAAAATATGCTGAAGCTCCGCGCTCTCCACAGGCGCCTCTCCATATTCGATATGCTTTCCGTCAGCATCTATTCCGCCTAAATTTCTTTCTTTCTTTTTCTTGCCCTGTTCAATCGTAAAATAATGAATCCGGTTGTCTGCGGAATTTAACGTAATATAGATACGATGACAAAGTCCCGCAACTTTCTTCACTTTAGGCAGATCGATCTGTACCAACAATAAATCCTGGCTGATATTTAATGCCATAACAGAAAAACTTTCTTCATCATAGGGATACAGCTGCGGATTCTGATATGCATTCCGATAAATCTCATCCACGATTTTTTCTCTTTCATCACTTAATTTCTGAATAAATTCTGCCCCTTCTTTGTATACTTTAAGAGGGAAATCATGCATTTCCGCTTTCTGGCGCATCATAATCTGAAACTGCTCCGGCGTCACTTTCACCTGCTTTTGTCCTGTGGGCTGTCCGTCTTTTTCTCTTAATAGCTTCTCGATCAATTCCTTTTTAAAGCTCAGATTGTCCGTAAACGGATTGATCACCATGCCCTGTGTCCCAAATCCCTCATTCAATGAAAACTGGCAGCAAGACCAAAACGGGATATTCATTATAACATCAAACTTCGGCTCTTTTGGAATTTGTTCCACACTGGAATAAATCGGAAAAAATTTTTCTCCCTTTTGATTATTCAAAATAGCAGGAATCGGCACGACTCCTTTGGGCATTTTCATCTGTCCCTTGGGATTGTCTTTTATGCTCTGCTTGAATTCCCGTACCTCCGGTGTGTCCGGTAGAATAGCCGGTGTCAGAAAAACCGTTTTCTTCATCTGATGCAGTAATGCCTGTAAATTTTCCGGTACTGTATCTTCTTTATAAATCTGTATTAACTGTTCTGTTTTTTTATTTTCGCTGCTCATAATTTCTCCATTTTCTTTTTGTTTTTTTGCATGTCCATACTATCATATATCCATTCTTTTTTCAAGAAAAGCATAATTTTCCCTGCATTTCCATACACTATTCGCGAAAGGAGGCATGATTTATGGATGCAAAAGAAAATACAGGAATTTCATCTGCAATCAACACCTTAGACGATATTCCAAAACCTTCCGCCAACGCCAAAGAAATCACAGGCCTTGTAAAGCAGGGCGGAAAGGTAACCGGATATCAGCTTTCAGATGAACGGATTGTAGACAAAGAAGAAGGTGTTGCTCTTGCGAAGGCAGGTGAAATCGCAGGCGTCGGCATTGCGCATCGGAAAGGCACGGAGTATTTAAAATCGATTCCCGATGGCACAGACGACAACAACCTGAGTCATCTCCCTACCGTAAGAGATTCGGTAAAATAGAAAATTCCGGAACACCTGCTATCGCAATGTGTTCCGGAATTTTTTATTCTTCGTTATTTAACTGTTCAATAAATTCTGCCGCATCGTCCGGTACATCATCCATAGAATCGTCTCCCACATCAACGACATTCACTTCTTTGCGGTACAATATATCGTACATAACCGGCACAATAAACATCGTCATAAATGTTGCATAAAACAAACCGCCTGCAACAACAATCGCCATTCCTCTTCCCAGCTCACTTGCCGTATTCCGGCTGAATATCATAGCCAGCATTGCAAGAATCGTGGTAAAAGCCGTCATCAAAATCGGTCTCATACGTGTCTTTCCGGTAGCTACCAATGCATCATGCCTTGTCATGCCGCCGATACGAAGCTGATTGGTATAATCTACAAACACAATTCCGTTATTTACAACCGTTCCCATGAGAACCAAAAATCCCATTAAGGTAATCAATGACATCTGCTCTCCGGTCAACAGCATTCCTAAAAGACCTCCTGTAAAGGCCAGCGGCACGGTAAAGATAACGATAAACGGAGACAACAGGCTTTGGAACTGCGCTACCATAACAAGATAAATCAATAAAAATCCCAGCAGCAGCAGTTTTCCCATTTGATTCAGCATATCTGTCGTATTGGAAGTCTCTCCGCCAAACTCAACGCTGTATCCCTCCGGCAGCTCATAATCTGCCAGCAATTCTTCCACTTCCCTGGAAAGCAGCGTTGTGTTATATCCATCTTCTGTCTCTGCCGTTACACTGATCTGCCTCTCCCCATTGGACCGGCTGATATCTGCCACACTGCTGCCATAATCCAGTGTTGCAAATTCACTGAGCTTATGAGTTTCTGTCACCATCTTGCCGTCTTCATCCTGCTTCTGGGTTTCAAATTCCATATCCATGAGGTTTTCTTTTGTCAGAAGATCTGTTTCATCTACAATCTTAACATCCATATCTGCATCGTCTACCGTCATGGTCACTGCCGTCTTATCTGTCGTCAGACGGTCGGATATATCACCGTAAATCTGGGCTCCTGTCAGCCCCAGACGCATAGAGGCATCTTTATCTATATTCAAATGGATTTCTTCATCTGCTTCTTCCTGTCCGTTGGAAATATTGGCAAACCCTTCTACGTTCTCAAGTATCCCCATAATTTCCTCACTGACAGTCTTTAAAGTATCCAGATCAGAACCCTTGATATCAAGCTGCAGTCCGCTGCCAAGCATCTCATCCATTTCACCCATCATAGAATTGGATACTGCAATTTCACAATCCATTTCTTTTGTATTTTCTTCAATCGCCTTACAGATATCTTCTACCTGCTTTTTGCTGTTGTAATCTTCCTGGGGCAGAACAAAATAAGAAAAACTTCCGTAATTATCCTGGGAGCCGCCTCCCATTCCGCCTATCAATCCTGCGGAACTGCTGCCATCCATAGCGCCTACATATTCAATGCCTTCTACTGCCAGAATCGTTTCCATTACTTCATCTGCTTTTTCATAGGCAGTATCTTTGTCAATATCTTCCGGCATTGTCACCGTCACAGAAATCTGTTCACTTCCCATATCCGGTATCAGCACAATTCCCATTTTCATAACCGTAATGATACAAAATACCAGGAGCGCAACGGAAATTCCCAAAGGCACCACTTTAAACCTAAGACAGAATTTTAAAACAGATGCATAAGCATCCTGAATCCTGTCAAAAATTCGATGCTGTTTCGGCGTCGCCTTCTTTAACATAACAGAACCCATCGTCGGCACTACCGAAAGGGCAACCGCCAAAGATGCTGTCAATGCAAAAGTGATCGTAAGAGCAAAGGGCAGCATCAGATCTCTTACCATTCCCGTCGTAAATACCATTGGGAAAAATACACAAATCGTAGTAAGGGTAGATGCAATAATTGCTCCTGCCACCTGCTTTGCTCCCTGCACAGCAGCCCGGGGCGCATTCAGCCCTCTGTAACGCAGACGGTAAATGTTCTCTATTACTACAATGGAATTATCCACTAACATACCGACGGCCAGAGACAGACCGGATAAAGACATCATATTAATGCTAAGCCCTGTAAAATACATAATCAAAATGGCCATCAGCACACTAAAGGGGATACTGAATGCAACAACCAGTGTCGGCCGTATGTCTAACAGGAAAATTGCCAATATAATAATCGCTAACAATGCTCCGATGAGCATACTGGATACAATACTCTCTATAATTATGGAAATATATTCACCCTGATTTACAAGAGGGGTAATATTCAATCCCGGATACTCCTCCTGTAATTCATCAATAGCAGCTAAACATTCTTTTGATACATCACTGGTACCGGCCGTACTTCCTTTAAAAACAGAAAGGATCACGCCCGGATCTCCGTTTACCTTTGCATAAGCATCGCCTGCATTATCAATGGTTGTAATATCCGCAACATCATTTAAGTGAATATCTCCGATATCGTCAATTTCACAGAGCACCATTTTCTCCAGCTCATCGGCAGAAGTATAGTTCTCTCCTACTTTCAAAAGCCACTGTTTGTCATTTTCATCATCCAGATAACCGGCCGGCATAGAAAAATTCTGGGCATAAATCATTCCGGATAATGCATCTAATGTGAGCATCTGGTCAATATTGGCATTCTTCCTGGCTTCTTCTACAGAATCCTGGTATGTCTTGTTGGCATTTTCCAGCTCTTCCTGTGCTTCTTCCATGGCCGTTTTCGCCGCCGCAATCTGCGCGCTGCCGGAGCCAAAGCCTGCTGCCGCGGTAATTTTGCCTGCCTCTGCCTGCTTATAAGCATCATCTACGGCAGACATTTGCTTTTCTACCTGTTTTAATACTTCCTCTGCCGCTTTTATTTCTATTTCCAGATTCGCCAGTTCCGTGTCGATCTGGGGCAGTCGGACATTTACAATTTCATAAAGCTGCTTCAACGTCTTTTGATCCAGGCTCTTTGCCTGTTCCGCGATACTTGCATCCATTTGTGAGCCCGGCATAGAAGAAAGCGTCTCTATGGCTGTCTTAAAATAACTCAATTTTTCCGGATGGTCTATGGCATCTTTCACATTCTCCGGCATCTGCGCCGCATCGATGGGGCTGTATGCCCCCATCTGCGCCTGCATGCCTGCTGCTGCCGTTTTCATCTGGGCAAACATGTCATTTAAACTGTTATATGTACTTTTCACTTTATTCTTTTTGTAAGCCTTTTTTTCTCCCTCTAAGGCGCTTTTGCTTGCCTTTAAACTGGTAAGCTGGGATTCGTAGGCAGCTCTTGACGCAACAGCTTCATTTAGCTGTAGTGTCGCATCTGCCAATTCCGAAGAGGTCTCTGTCTGCTTATCCGACAGTTCTTTCTCCTGCTGGTTGATTTTGGATCTGGCGTCCGCTAAGGAATTTTCCGCATCCGTAAGCTCTGTTTTGGCATCCGCCAGTTTATCATTGGTCAAAAGCAGGATCTGATCATTGATTTTATCAATTTTTTCCTGATTCAAACGCACTTCAATCGTCTGTTCCACAATACCCAGGTCAGATACGCTGGCCACCCCCGTCTGGCGTTCAAAATAGGGAACTACCACATCTTCTGCAAAATCAGACAATTCATAGATATCTTTCCCTTCATAACTGACGCTGGCATACATGGTCGCCATCATATCCATGCTGATTTCCATGATATTCGGCGTTCCGCAGGTGTCTGGAAGTAAAGATTCAATCTGATTCGTGGCAGAGGATACTTTGACCATGGCAGAATCCATGTTGGTATCTTCTTCAAACTCCAGCATGACCATACTGTAATTCTCAGCGCTGCTGCTGGTAACATTTTCCACACCGTTTATCGTTCCCAGTGTACCTTCCATTGGTTTTGTGACATTTTCCTCTACCTTCTCCGGACTGGCTCCGGGATAAGTTGTAATGACCAGCATGTACGGCATGCTCATCTCCGGAAGAAGATCTGTCTTCATCCCGGTGAGGCAAACAAAACCAACCACCAGTACAATAATGACTGCCACCAGAACGGTAAAGGGCTTTTTTACACTATATTTAATCATCTTATCCTCCATTGGCAACATCAAGTTGCCCAAAACTAACTCAGGCTCTAAAACGTTTGTATTTTATCATAATTTCATAGTATCGGAAATGAATTTGATGATTTTTAATACTTTTTTCAGATTTTAAATGATTGGTTAGTCTATATAACGAATGCTAAAATCCGCCTCGCCCTTATCATTGATTTCCATAATAATATAAGAAGCCTGTTTTCCTTCCTGTCTCGGATAAGATAGGCTTCCAGGATTTATGGTTATTACTTTTTTCCCATAATGGACCAGAGGCCTATGGGTATGACCGAACATGACAATATCACACCCTCTGCCCTCTGCTTCTCTCTTGATATCTTCTATACCGGCATTCACATAATAATAGTGTCCATGGGTGATCAAAATCTTATACTTTCCCAGTTCCAGTTCTTTCTCCGAATCCAATGCAGAAAAAAAGTCACTGTTGCCGGATACAATCTCCAGAGGACATCCTGCCAGCTCTTCAATATAATCTTCACAACCTTCCGCATCTCCCAAATGGATTACCAGATCAATGGGTTCCTCCCGTTCCAACACTTTTATTAAATTTGTATGTCTCCCATGTGTATCACTGATCACCAAAACTTTCATCATATAACTCCTATAATCTTTTCTCCAATTCCCCTCTAATCGCCCGAAGGGCATTTCCTCTGTGGCTTATGGCATTTTTTTCTTCTCTTGTAAGAGCCGCCGTAGAACAATGATATTTTTCCACATAAAAAATCGGATCATAACCGAAACCGTTTTCCCCCTCCGGTTTCTCGCCGATATAACCTTCGATTGTGCCCCGTTTTACGATAACTTCCCCCTCCGGAAAAGCTGCTGCAACCGCACAGACAAAACGGGCTGTCCGCTGTTCCTTCGGAATGCCGCCAAGCCGCTCAAGTAATGCCTGATTTTTAATATCATAAGAAGTATCTTCTCCCATATAACGGGCTGAGTATACCCCCGGCTCTTTATTTAAATAATCAATTTCCAGTCCGGAATCATCTGCCAATACAATTTCATTTGCGACTTTGGCTACAGCCTTTGCTTTAATAATCGCATTTTCTTCAAATGTGGTTCCATTTTCTTCGATATCCAGATGAATCCCGGCCTCTTTCATGGACAAGATCTCTGCATCCAATTCCCCAAGAATCTCCCGAATCTCCCTCATTTTATCCATATTTCCTGTAGCAAAAATAATCTTTCTCTTCATGAATTCTCCTTTCCTTATTCATGTGCATCTTTTCAGCACATAAAGGGATACCCGGAGGGTATTTCCTTATTCATGTGCATCTTTTCAGCACATGAAGGGATACTCTTCGCTCTGATCAGTACCCCTCCGCAAACGCCCTCATAATCGCATTGTAAATTCCCTGAGCAGCCTTATTCTGGTAATCTTTAGAACGCAACAGATCCAGCTCCGTCTGATTTGTAATAAATCCCACTTCAATCCATGCCGCCGGGGCCTTGCTGCTTCCAACGATCTCCTCTCCGCTTCCTGCCACCAGGCCTTTGTTGGAACTTCCTGTTACAGCCGTTACCTCTTCCAGACAAATCTGCGCCCAGTCTTTTGCCTTTGGTTCTTCTTTGGCGCGCATATCATCGTATATCACCTGCGTTCCGTTAATGCTGGACATCTTGCCGCTTTTCGTAGCATTGTTGTGAATGCTGACAAACAGATCTGCTCCTGATTTGTCCGCCAGTTCCGCACGGCTCTCCAGTGTCGGATTTTGATCGGTGGTTCTGGTGTAGTATACGCCAATGGATGCATCTTCTGCCGCATCAAACAATTCTTTCAGCTCTATAAGAATATCCAGATTGATATCCTTTTCACAAATGCCCTGTTTTGTTGTCCCAGAATCATCTCCGCCGTGTCCGGCGTCAATTACTACTACTTTATCATAGAGTTCCTGCGGTGTCAAAAAGTCCAGATAATAATAATCCCCGTCGCAGCTGCTGTTTAATTCAACGACTTTTTCCATAATCAACTGCACAACTCCATAATTGTTGTCATAATCATAGGTAAGGCTTTCCACATATCTATCGCTGCCCAGTATGGGATATTCATACATATAATCTTCCCCTGCATAAGGGATTCTGATATCCACAGTCCGGGTTATATAATTCTCCGTCACAGTCAGATCTTTCTCCTCTACGCCAAGGGGGAGTTGCAAACGAATCTGGCCGGGAAAGGACAATGCATCCTCATCCTCCTCTTTGGCCTGTTCGTTATTGTATTCCATAAGCTCAAGCCCTGTCATATTCAGTTGTTCGGCTTTTGTCTTCGTCTGATATTCCTTTACTGACGTCAAAAATTCCTCCGAAGCTGTTTTTAACCGGGGAAAATAAGAAATTGTCCCACAAACAGCCAGCGAAACAAGCAAAATAAAAATCGCCGTTTTTTTCAGGATTTTTTCTTCCAACGCATCATTCCTCCACAACTTTTCGTTTCGTATATGCCTTCAGGCAGAGATTACAGGAAAAAGCATCCTCTACATATTCCCAACGTTTCCCATTGGTACTGATGTAACCTTCTCCGTCTGTCAGATCTGCCTCTTTCGTCGCCTCATCTGCAGCATATTCAATGGCCATAGGATGTACGGCTTCCGGCGTATTGATATACAGCAGAATCCCATACCGCTCTCCCGGTTCCAAAGAAACTTTCTTCCCGGTTTTAATCGTATAGTACCCCGGATTTTCCAATCTGCCTTCTGCAATCAATTCTCTCTCTCCCAAAGAATCTGTATCTTTAAAATCATGCACCACATAAGCCCGGTATTCCGTATTCTTTCCAATGGCATAAAATCCAACTGCAGATAATTCTTCCTCTTCTTCTGCCGTGTATATGTTAGCGGCATAGACCGTTGGCCTGCTAAATCCGATCTGGCCTACCCAGCCGCAGAGATCCGACTGATAAATTTTATCATAGTTGTCTGTACTTTCCACTTTTGTATAGACAAGATTGTGGCTTCCAATATTCGTATCATAATAAGATACATAAAATACGCCATCTTCTCCAAACCCTTCTCCCCAGCTGTTCTGACAGATAAACGCCCCGTCGCCTTCTACATTTACCGGGAAGTTTTCTTTTGCGTAGTTGTCATCCCAGCCGATAATCACAACCTCGTGATTGGGTTTTTCTGTTCCGATATAGCAATAGGCATTGTTCGCCCGGTTGAAAAAAGCAGAGGAAGAGGCATTGTTCCCAAGGTCACTGTACAAAGAAGTCTGAACTCCCCCATACTGAAAAACAGCCTCTTTGATCTTGGCATAATCCTTGCCTTCCAAAATCTGTATTTCCTGCACATGTTTAACGGCAGCAAGTCCCGCCTCTGTTCTGCCGTCACCGAAAGGATCGTCTTTTTCAAACACCGGTCCCTGCCATGCCAGAAGATATGCCATTGCCATGGTATATTCTCCGCCCACATTGGCATCTACAAGAAAGGAATTGCTCATGCTCATATGATCCGGTGAAAACTCCATGGCCTCTTCCGGCAGCATCGCCGATTCCAGCGCGCTCAAAGAAGCAAACGCCCAGCAGGTTCCCGTGTTCCCCTGATCTTTGATCCCACTGATACGGTTACGCTTTCTTAAATCATAACTTGCAGGAACGATAGACGCCGCCTCTACCGTATCTACTGCTGTCGCCTGGTTCTTCTCTATATTCCATTCAAACTGGTAGCCTATGCTTTTCGCCACTTCCCCGATACTAACATAATACTGATTTTCCTTATATATCATGGGAGAACCAATGGTTCTCATCTCCTCATTTACGGAAATCTCCGGCTGGTTTAATCCAAGTAAAACAGAGTCATTTCGCTTCTCCACCAAAAGCTCTTTTCCTTCATACAACTGAGAACTGCACTTTAAACCTTCCGGCAAAATATCCACGGGCACCATAATATTCAGATTATCGTCCATAAAAATGGGCATTTCCTGATTGGTAAATTCTTTGTTGTCAATGGCAACTGTAATCCGTTTCTCATTCACAGTCTCTGCGATCAAAGGATTCCAGTCTTCTTTTAAAAGATTCGCTCCCCGAAACGGCTCTATTGTCTCATAGTCACTGCCAAAGCTGTGAAACTTCAATACACAAGCCATAACGGCAATAAATGCCAATACTATATAACGTTTGACATGACTCATACTATCCCTCTGTTCTTTTTCTTAGGCGGTTTTGGTCCCAAAAACTGATAAAAATAAGTTTTCAGCATTCCGTTGTAAATTTTCCTGTTCTTATCTGCTTTTCGTCCGATGTATCGCTCTGTATCTTCATAGGAAGTAATCATATACATAGACCAGGAGTCCAATCCCTGATAAGCCTGTCCAATCTGCTGATACAAAGCAGGAAGGGCTTTCTTTTCTTCCAAACGCTCCCCGTAAGGCGGATTCGTTAAAATAAAACCGTATTTTTTCGGATGATGTAAGTCGCTTACCCCTCTCTGCTGGAAGTGAATCAGATGATCCACACCGGCCCGTTTGGCATTGTCCCTGGCAGCTTTGATAATATCTCCATCTATATCATATCCCTGAATGTCCACAGAAATGTCTGTATTCACCAAATCTCTTGCTTCCTGAAAACAATCCTTCCACAAATCTTTTTCAATCAAATTTTCCCAGGTTTCCGACAAAAAATGACGTTTCATCCCCGGCGCAATATTGGCTGCGATCATTGCCGCCTCAATGGGAAATGTTCCGCTGCCGCACATAGGATCCACGAAAATCCGGTCTGCCTTCCACGGCGTCAAAAGAATCAGCGCCGCCGCTAATGTCTCTGTCAAAGGGGCTTTTCCGCACAAATAACGATATCCCCGCTTATGTAAAGACTCGCCCGACGTATCAAGCGTTACTGTCACTTCATCCTTGTACAGAAAAATACGAACCGGATAGGAGGGGCCGTCTTCCGGAAACCAATCCATATCGTACTCCTGCTTCATTCGTTCCACCATTGCTTTTTTCACAATCGACTGGATATCCTTTGAACTGAATAATTTACTTTTCACAGAAGACGCTTTGGTTACCCAAAATTTGCCGTCTGCAGGAATATAGGATTCCCAGGGCAAGCCCTTGATTCCCTGAAATAATTCCTCAAAAGTCTCTGCATGAAACTTCCCTACTTTCAAAAGCACCCGCTCCGTTGTCCGCAGAAAAATATTTCCCCGGCAAATTGCCTCAGCATCTCCTTCAAAAGTAATCCTTCCGTCTTCTACCTGCAAGATCTCATATCCAAGATCATAAATCTCTTTTTTTAAAACTGCCTCCAGCCCAAAATGACATGGCGCCATTAATTCAAATTTTTTCATCTGTGTCTCCGTTTTCTTTATTTCTGTCCTCTATCCTTTATCATCTTATCTTTTAAAAACAACAGTGTCAATCCCTTTTCCCCTGCCTCGTGGATATCACAGTTTCTATATTTGCAGATGTGTATGCCTGATAGCCTCCTGTTACCGTATATACCTTTCCTTTTCTCTCTCTTAACTTCCTCGCCGCTAATAAACTCTGATTTCCATGCTCACAATACAAGATCAAACCGATTCTCTCCGGAATGCTTTTTTTCCAGTCTTCTATATATGTAATGGGATAATTGCGAGCGTTTTTGATATGCCCCTTGCGATAACTGTCTTCATCCCGCAGATCGATCAGCATTGTCCGTTCCCGTTTTCTAATTTCCTCTATTTCTTCAACCTGTATCATTTCAAATCCATATGTCTGTGTCTTTTCCATGCACAATACCCCGTTCTTTCTTTTTTCGAGAAAAC
>CAYQRG010000023.1:8023-15623 GCA_964419645.1 uncultured Eubacterium sp. | reverse complement strand
CAAGCAATATATAGCCACCGTAACGATTAGAAAATGAACTGACCGTCTCAAATACGCTGTCGCTCAAAGAATTGACACTTTCCTTATATTCCAGCGTATAGCCCTCTCCCTCATTTAAAAATTCTTCTAATTTTTCAATCGTCATAATTTGACTCCCTTTTCAAAACTATCAATTTATATTCTGTTCTGTTAATTATCGGATAAATACTAATTATCTTTTGCTTTTTCCATTGACTCCATGCCTGCATGAGCTACATCATTTCTTGTTTTTCGCAAAACATATAAAATATTATCAATTTCTCTTGGAAGCAAATCATTTCGCTTTAACAGTTTAATTCTGTTGGCATGGGTATTATCATATCAGGGTTCTGCATTATCAGAAGTTTTATCATAAAAAATTTTGTATAGGTATTATTTTAAACCTTCTCTTCCCACTCCTTCTCTTTAAATCCAACCAAAACCATATCCCCCTCAATCAAAATCGGCCGTTTCACCAGCATCCCATCCGTAGCCAAAAGCTGATACTGCTCTTCTTCGCTCATCGTTCCAAGCTTGTCCTTCAATCCCAGTTCTTTATAAAGATTTCCGCTGGTATTAAAAAACCGTTTCAGTGGAAGTCCGCTTTTTTTGTGCCATTCCTTTAATTCCTCTGCTGTTGGATTTTCTTCTTTGATTGGCCGTGTTTCATAGGAAATTTCCTTGGCATCCAGCCAGTTTTTTGCCTTTTTACAAGTGCTGCATTTTGCGTATTCAATCAATTGCATATCGCATTCTCCTTCTCATTTTCTAATAAACTTAGTATATAGCAAATCAATCTCTTCAACAATATATTTTCGCAAACTTCATCTTGATCCTCTCAAATCCTCTTTTCACATTTTTATAATTCATACTACTCCTTCATTTTCCGACATATGTGTCGGATACTTAAATCTTACGACACGCATGTCGGAAAACAAATGTCATATTGCACAAAAAAAATCAAAAAATTCTTAAAAAACTCTTTTATTTTTCACAAAAAAGAGAGATAATAGATTCTATCTAAAACACTATAAAGTCAGGAAAGAACGGCATTTTCCTGACCAAAAAAGGATTGGAGGGGTTTTATTGAAAAAAGTAGTTACCAAAGGGGCACAACGCATAACTGCAGCATTCATGTCCGCAGTGCTTGTATTCATGCTCTGCATACCGACTCATGTTTCGGCAGACAACAGTGTGAATCCATCGTGCGGACACCATACGCAGCATGATGCTGCCTGCGGTTACGCAGAGGCACAGCCTTGTGCCCATGTGTGTGATGCAAATTGTTACCAGACAACAGAATCATGTGCCCATGTGCATACAGAGGAATGCAAATCAGGGGAAAATTGCTCTCATGTATGCAGTGAAAAAAGCGGCTGCATAACACGCATTTTGAACTGTTCCCATGTACATGATGAACAGTGTGGATACGCAGAGGCAAAAGAATGCGGATATGTATGTGAAATCTGCAGCCAGGGCACAACAGAAGAAAACGAAGAAGGAAATAAGAATCAGGGCAAAGATAAGGAATCAGGCAGCACAGATTCTTCCGAAGAAAACAAAGCCGGAAGTACAGATACTTCCAAAGAGGACAACACTGGCAACACAGATGCTTCCAAAGAAGACACAACCGGAACGGATACTTCCAAAGAGAACAATGTCGGCAGCACAGATACTTCCAAAGAGGCGGAAGTGGTGATGCAATTATACATTGATCATGTGCTGACATTGGAAAACGGTCATAGATATGTAGATCACCCAACCGAACCGATCGACTTAACGGCAGCGGATTTTACAAATGGCGTATACAATTTCCGGAAACATGCTTATGATCATGAGGCGTTAATTCCCTCTCCAGGCAAGGGCTGGCCGAACTACGGCATGTGGACCATTTCTCAAAAATACGGTGAGAAGGAATGTTTTATTACGATTGAATATACTCTAAAAGAAGGCTGGAAAGCCATTGAGCCCGAGAAAGCATCCGGGACACCTGTGTTCCGCAGCATATATGAGGGCAATTTCAATGAAGTTACCTTTGAACCTGTAGGCGGCATTACAGTTACGATCCGTTATGAATACTCTCCCACCGGAGGACTTGCCGATGTAAGAGCCCATGATCCGGATGTCATTAAGCTTCGGACAGATGAAAACGGCAAGGCAGATTTGACAAACTGGAAAGTTCCGCACTTTATAGCGGCAGATGCCGGAAACCCGGCGCAAAATGAACAGTTAGAAGGGTTCCGCACTGTTTTAGATTCCGCTCCGCTAAACGCGTTGCTGATCAGTCCGCCTACCGGAAATGAAAGCCAGGAAGAAATTATAGCAGCTTTACGGAGAGGCGATTATAATCTGCGGGACGACGTCACGAACCAGGAGTTGCAAAGCGCATGGGATAATGCCCGGACAATTACAGTCAAAGATAAAAAAGGGAATGATGCCTGCTTTACCTTTACTGCTCCTGCAGAAAACGAAGGCACAGATGCCACCACATCAACTGATCCGGAAAAACAGCATACGCTGACAGCCTTGGGCTTAACGGCAGATGTGGATCTGACCATTTATTACCGCAGGGATACAAGTACCTATACGGTAAAGCACTGGCTGGCATTAAAGGGCGTACAGTCTGATCCGAACGTCGCTGAGGATTGGGAGCAATACATCGAAGATGGCGTCGATGGAGAAATCTTCTCGGGCAGAGTAGGCGCACTGACAGAAGCAAATGCAAAGGACATCCCTGAATACCAGGCCCGGGCTATTACACAGGAACCAATCAGCGCAGACGGCAGCACTGTGATCAATGTTTACTATATTCCGGAATACGGCAATATTCGAATCGTATTCAATATAGATGATTGTGACAATGACAGTCCAAGCTTTCCCAGGCAGGAAAAAGAGCCAGGCGAAGTGGTGACAATGCCGGATGACATTCCCAAACGAAACGGCTATACCTTTACGGGTTGGAAATATGTAACAGAAAACGGCAGTTGGAAAAGGATAGAAGATGCCGGAGCCGATGTTTACCATAAAACCGGCTCCGTTGAGACAGTGACTTTAACAGAAGGATTTCTGGAGGAAGTCAGCCTTCAGGACAGTGTGGAGACCACCGGTGTACGGGTTATCATGCTCTATCCTGACTGGGAGACAGACAAAACTATTGTTCGTGTTGTATTCTGGACAGAGAATCTAACCGGTAGAGATGATGTATCTTTTGAGCAGGACGGCCAGGTCCAGGGAACGGTTAAAACCCATAGATACAAAGAAAATGCCTTCTACAATAATATGGGAAGCTTATTGATTGAAAATGTACGGACAGACAGCGGATTGAGCGTCCAAAACGGCACCTTATATTATACAGGAGTAAATGAAAACGGATCGTCCACATCAAAAAACATGGAACTCAAAACAGAACTTGGGAAAATGGATACTATGAGCCTTACCGGAATCCCCGGATTCAGCGAAAATAACTCTTCCAAATTCTATAGCTACGACAACTGCGCAATAACCAGAGATTCCAAGGCCTCTGCAGACGGCTCAACCGTTGTGAATGTATACTTTACCCGAAATGTTTATGAACTGCAGTTCATTTACTCGCGTACAGACGGAAGCCATACTTATATTGCAGAACATACGCATGGATATGCAAACAACGGTCCCGACCAACACACCGGCAACGCAAACCGCTTTGCTACTGTAACCGCAGATGCTCTGGCCAATGTGCCAAAAGACATTACCATCCGTGCCAAGTACGGCGCCGATCTGAAAGATGTCTGGCCATATGAAACGCATGTTGTACAGGCAAATTTCAACCAGCTCTCTATGAATATCAATGGAGGTAACTTTACTTTCATTTCCTGGACACCAACGTCAGGACCATATAACACCGCATTTAAGACAGGGATAAGCAATGAACCAACCATCCTGGGCGTTTATGCCTGCATGGGCGCAGAGATTATTTCAAATCCGGATAATCCAACAGCGGTAAACAAGATGTACGCTTATTGGACTTATCTGACACCAAGCTATTATCGTTATAACCATTGTTATGAAATTCCGGGACTGACAGCCGCCGATTTGGCAGATGCGGAAACAGTCAGCCTGGCAAACGGTTCCACGTCATTACAAGATACACTGTATCTGGTGCCGGACTCCGAAGACAATGCTGCTGCAAGGCAGATCAAATATTACGGCTTTACCGATTTGATGCAAGTGGGCTACAGTCCGGAAAATGGCGTTATCTATCCCGGTAAGAATGGAATTTTGCAGGGCAGTTCCGAAAAATATTACCTGATACGAGGGTATGAGACCGGTGCAAATGATATTTCATATTATGCCCTCAGCCGGCAGGTGCCTGTAGCTTCAACCAACAATATCATTGCGCAGAATCCAAGTTCCAGGCTGCATTTGACTCGTGCCAATGGACTGGCAGACCACAGCTCAATGCATGAAGATGGTGACGGAGGATATAGAAATTCGTACGGAGGAACCGAAAAAGATGGAGAGCCAATCGGCAGTTTCAATGATCCCTATGATCTCTACTTCTACTATAACCGTGACCGTTATTCTATTTACTATGAAACGGATGGCAGCAATATTTTAGGCAGTGTAGAGCTGCCTTACGGCGCATTGCTGTCAAGCGCGCTTAATGTTATATTACATTCTACAAACACCGAAGACGGGGAAAAAACCGGCAGTGTAAATGGGGAATATGCAAACGATGATCCATATAAAGGCTGGCAGCTTCCATATGTAGAGGGTGTGAAATTAGGAAACCTTCCGGTATGTCCCGGACGCAATCCAAACGGAACCATGGACTGGACTTTTACAGGATGGTATTTGGACTCAAACGCTTCTACAATAATGAGCTGGGACGATACCATAATTGATTCTAACCTGCGGCTATATCCCGGCTGGGCTGCGCCCTCCTATACAGTCATCTTTGATTTAGCCGGCGGCAGTGTTCCACCGGATGAAGAGCAGTATCTCACACAGGAAATCGCTGCTAACCAGAGTATTCTAACCGGCGGCACAACAATCCAGCCCACAAGAGGCGGCTGTTATCTGGAAGGCTGGCAGATCACCCACTATCAGACGGTCAGCCAGGTAGAGGGAAATCAAAACAAATCGCCGGAAGAATGGGAATGGACCGAATTAGATGAAAACTCTGCAACCCCATTTCTGTTTACCGACTATTTTTGGACAAATGTCAAAGTTAAGGCAGTTTGGGATGCCCACGGAGCCAGGGATATCTGGTATCAGGTACGATATGTGACAGAACATCCATTAAACGGCAGCAGGGAGCGTCTTGTCGATGTTGCACCACCGGCTGTATTGAACGGAACTTTTGTTCCCGGGGCAAATGTTTACGCCCGGGCTATAGCCCCCGGCAGCGGTTCAAAATATGCTGCTTATAAGAATTATATTCCGCGGACACAAAACGGCAGTGTCGTATTGAAAGATATCAATTCAAAAGAGGAAGCAGACCAAAACACCATTTATATTTATTACGATCCGCCTATATCATATCAGTATACTGTACTATATAAGCTGTATGAAAATGGCGCCCAAAACGGAAAGCTCATATTAAGCGCAAATAAAACAACAACCCTCGCCCAGCTTTCCGTATTTCCGGAGGAAGCAGATGTCCGGAAAATCCAGGAATTGGGATACTATTTGGTGGATGAAAACGGAAACCGCGCAAAGAATGCCGGCAGTCTGACGCAATCACTGACTATGTCCGGCACAAGAACCGTTACATTTTATGTCAGCCTCGAAACGTATACCATTACGTATACGAATTTAAAAGAAGTCATCGGAAATGCAGCGTATGCAAAACTGAAGCTGCCAAAAACTTATACGACAGAAACAGGCGCAGGACATTTGAATGTTCCAAAGGGTAAGTATAATTATAAGGGAACAAAACGAACTTTCCGGGGATGGAAAATGGTTCCAAACCTTACCAGCCAGATAAGCGGAACGGATTTTAGAAAAGGCAAAAAAGTGTCAAAGAATGTCAATATTGATGCCGGAAGCCGGGGAAATCTGTATTTTGAAGCAGTTTGGACATCCGATACCCATGCGGATAAGGATAAAAATACTTCTCCACCCCAGGTCGGCTCTGGCGACGGCTCCGGTTCCATTGACCGGACAGGACTGCCCCAGACAGGACTTCTCTGGTGGCCGGTATTGCCGTTATTTGCTTCAGGTTTACTGCTGCTGTGGCTTGCCGGTCTGGAACAGAAAAAACGCAGATATCTGCTCATAAGGTCCAAAGGAAAGGAATCCTGAAAATATGAAACGTAACATTTTAATGTTGGGAGGGCTGCTGCTGATTGCAGCAGCCCTCTGTCTTACCGCTCATAATCTGATCGAGTCAAAACAAGCTGGAGATGCAGCGAAAAAGACTCTTTTAGAAGTGAATGCATTGATTTCTGAATTAGAAAAAGTATCTTCAGAGGATCTCTTAGATCCGGAAAAGGAAATCCCCACAGTCGAAGTAAACGGAAGTGAATACATCGGCATATTGGAAATGCCGGCTCTTGATTTATCCCTTCCGGTGATGAGTGACTGGAGTTACGAGAAGTTAAAGCAGGCACCATGCCTTTATAAAGGTTCCCCCTATCAGCAAAACATGATTATCGCAGGGCATAATTACAATCAGCACTTTGGCAAATTGAAAACTT
The DNA here is from genome assembly GCA_964419645.1 of uncultured Eubacterium sp. Lineage (GTDB taxonomy): Bacteria > Bacillota > Clostridia > Lachnospirales > Lachnospiraceae > Roseburia_B. Next base: position 8,925 of record CAYQRG010000023.1, on the reverse strand, counting down.
TAAGCAGCGGCGATGAAATTTTCTTTACAGATGCAGACGGACTCCGTTTTTGCTATACCGTTTCAGAGATAGAAACACTAAATGGCTTTGCTTCGGAGGAAATGGAGGCCGGCAACTGGGCTTTAACGCTGTTTACCTGCACAATTGGAGGTCGAAATCGCGTAACAGTCCGATGCAGCCAGACAGATACCAAATAAACAAAACTACACCCCGAATATCTTAATCCTATTCGGGGTGCATTTATTTTGCATTACTTTACTATTTTTTGATCTTCACTGTTTTTGCCTTTGACCATTCGGAATAATATGACGTACCGTTTACCGTTTTGTAGGTTCGGATTCTGACATAATATTTCTTTCCGGGTTTTAATTTTTTGACTGTTAATTTCGTCTTGGAGGCTTTGTTTACGCTCTTTATTTTGGTAGTTTTCTTTGTAAACTTCTTACTGGTCGAGTACTGTATCTGGTAACCTGTCACGGATGCTGCTTTTTTCCATTTAACAGTAAAATTATTTGCTTTTGTTTTCAGCTTTCCTTTGATGGAAGTTCCTTTGGGATTGCTTATAGAGGAAGTCTGCTCTTCCAAAGTAAGCTGCGCATCGGTCATAATTTTATCAATGACTGCTTTTGCATTCGCCAGTGCTCTCTTTGCCCCTTCCTCATCTGTCGCTGCATCTATGGCTTTTATTCCGGCAACGATTGCTTCCAGAAGTTCTTTTTTCTGTGTTTCACGGTAATCCGCTAAATTTTTATAGTTTTCCAGCTCTTCTTTGAAGCTTTGTTTCATACCGGACTCATCCTTTGAGGGAGTAGTGATTGCCACACCCACGCTGACAGCCTCCGCATAGTTTCCATCAGCCTCCACCTTGGCAAAGAAATAATAGGTGGTATCTTCGGTCAGAC
>CAYQRG010000023.1:0-8013 GCA_964419645.1 uncultured Eubacterium sp. | reverse complement strand
TCTGTCTGCCATGTGTCAGGGGCTGTGTTGGTAGTGCTCATGCCATATTTAACCGTACCGCCGGTATCGCTTGGAGTGATCACGGCATCGTTCAAAGTGACCTGCATGAAGCTGTCCGCCTGTCCGGTGACAGTGATGGTGCGAGAGGCGGCAGATTCTTCATCATTACTATAGACAGAGTTTTTGAAATCGTTTGTCTGGAACAAGTATGCCCGGAATATCTCTGCTTTCAAACGTTCTACCTGTGTGTTCTGTGCACGAATATTAATACCCGAATTAGCTAAATCACTTTCCACAGCCTCTTTCATCAACTGTTTTAGTGTCTGAAAATCATCAATCGTAACAGATGCATTTTTCCATGAAATGGTGATTGGCTTTAATTTCCCAACATTATCAATTCTCTTCTGGAACATAGCCATTTTGAAATCTGCCATTGTGGCATATGTGCCGCCAAATATTTTATTCAGTATATAAGTATCTGATAATATTGTCTGATCTGCCTGAGCCAACTCTTTATATTGATTTGACATATAAGGAACCATACCGGCATCATATCCATATTCAGCAAGCAGTTCAAATGCCTGGCGACGGATCATGATATCGCCGCTGACGCCATTGTCATTCTGTACTCCGGCATAATTAGCACTAAACAACGGCACAACATAATAACCATTGTTTTTCATTGTCCCTGTTGTGGCCGTTCCATTCACTTCATACCGGGATGTAATAATACTGTCACGAATCAGATCCTCCAGTGTTTTCAGTTCTTTTGCCTCATCCAATGTCAGCTCCCTTACAGAATCCAGATAATGTACAGAGCCTGCATCTCCCTGATTACTTCTGTTATTTGTATCTTCAACCTGGTCCAGTTTGTGGAACCATTTCTGTTTCTCCTCCGGTGTCTTAGAAAACATAACATCTGCTTCTGCATAATCCAGTGTGTATACCACATCTAAAATTCCACTCATATATTCTTGCAAATCCGCATCACTTTGAAACCGTTCAGGAACTGCATTGTGAAACCTTTCATTATACGCCTGACGGTCATAAATCAGATTTAGGTTAAATGCAGGCGGATCATTCGACTCATATGTCTCAAACATTCCTCTTGTGTATACTTCTCCCATTATTCCGTCTCTTGCACTGTATCCGTTCAGCATCATCTTGGAAACAAGGATATGTGTCAGTTCATGGGAATATGTCGTAAGTCCACGATCTGTTAAAGCTTTTGAAAGATAAAAGCGGACACCCTCTCCATCTGCCATACCATCTGAAAACATAAAATCAATATATAAATTCAGCGGTGAAAAAAATTCCCTGACACCTGTAGCGGCATCCTCACCGAATTTTGCGGACCACTCTGCCTGTGCACTGATTGTTACATCTGCATAGAGCCGCAGACTGTCTTTCACAACACGGTTCGATACAAGCTGTCCTTGCAGCTTAGGCTCTGTCAACCGATGCCACAAATCAAGAAATTTCCTCTGCTGTCTGGCAGTATTTTCCAAATCCTTTTTAAACTGCTCTCTCTTTTCCTGATAAAGAGCTGGATTTGTATTCTTTAATTCCCGGTCTACATAACAATCTACAATACCATATGTGATCGTGGCAGTTGTGGCAATCACATAAATGCTGTCATCTGATACGGTAAGCAGCGGAAGAATATGAGACCGTAATGTGTCATCATTATACAATCTGCTGTATAAACCGGTATTCCCAGAAATATTCCATTCAGATAGCTCTTCCACGATAAATGCATGGCTTTCACTCAAAAACCACTCATCCATTGGCGTATCCGGAATCCATTTTTGTCTGTTCGTCTCCAAAAAAGCCCCCAGATTCGCAGAGCCCGTAACATCCCAGAATATTTTTCCATAACCAAATACATCGTAGCTCTTGGATATCTTTAATGCATCTCCTCCTGCACCTCCGATTTTAATCAACCAGTCTACAACATCCGTTTGAATCCCATATGTACCCGGTTCATAGAGAAGGACATCGCAGATATTCTTCTCTCCCATATTGAAGTTATACAGTCTTTTAATATAAGCAATGCCAAGGAGAAATTTTTCTTTGTTATTCAGTATTTTCGAAGTAAAAGTTGCTGCCCCTTTACTCTCAGCACCGGCAGTATTATCTACAACCCCTTGAACAATCGTACCAATCTGCTCCTGTACTTCTTTAAAGGAATCATCGAAGGACATAACCTTTACATTTTCTTTATTCAGCTCTCTCTTAGCCTCATCGTCACTGATATCCAAAAAATTTCTCCCATCTCTCTGTGCGATCTCCAGCTTTTTATTCGTCACCTCATAGGAAAAATACCGTGTGGGTGCCATCAATGCGGCTATCTGATCATCATTATCATAATCCACTGCCTTTAAAGCTGCCTCTGTATTCTGTTTCACAGTCTCCCCACAAGTGGCTGCCGAAGAGATAACAGAAGGAAATGTGATCACACACAAGATTACAATTGCCGCTGCTACAATTTTGACTTTTTTCATCTACGCTTCTCCTTTGCTCTATTTTTAGCTTATTATATAATTTCGACATATTACATATTAATCTTTAGAGCAATTCACATTCCTTCGTCATATGCATAAAAAAACTACTGCAATCCACCTTCCTGCTCCGCACACTCCAAGTCCATGCTGGTTTTTAATAATTCTCTGCCTTCCTCACTGATTTCCACAATGTCTGCATTTGTATCTGCAGTTCTATTTTCCTCAGCCTGCTCATTCGTTTTTTCCCGCTCTGTCTTACGCTTTTGGACAGCCTTTTCAACTTCCGCTTTTGCACGCTCTCTTGCTGCCTTTGCATCTTCTTCCATTCCTTCGTCGGCTTTTGTCTTATACTCTTCTGCCTTATCTGCAAATTCGCCAACATAGCCCATGGCTCTTTCCATTGCCCCCGTATCGCCTCTGCGTCTTGCCTCGTTATAAACCCGCATAGGGGTATTTGTCAAATTCATATTTGTCCTTGCTCCTACAAGTCCTTCCATTGTTTTTGCATTCATACTGCCGCCTCCTTGCTTTCTCTTATTGCTTCTTTCGGCAGCAGAAATATGAGGCATTAGAAATCTGTTTCAAACAGCCCGTCTGATGTCATATGCGGCACTCTGGCAGGGGCAAGAGAATGGTAATTACAAAGATTCCCTCTTCGGATTCTATGTTCACTGCCCCGTTATACTTATCTGCTACGTCCCGGACATTTAACAGTCCGATTCCATGTTCGAAAGGATTCTCTTTACTTGTCCATCCGTTTTTATAGGATTCGTTTCGATCCATACTGTTTTTTACTTCAAGGAGAAAACATTTTTTTACGGTTTTTGCCTGAATGCTGATAAAACAGTTTTCGTGACCATGAGGTTCACTGCTCTCCATTCTCTCACAGGCTTCCAATGCATTGTCCAGTATGTTGCCAAACAACACACATAAATCAAATTCGTTGATGCCGCATGCTTTTGGAATCTGTACGTCACATTCCCATTTGATGTTTTCCTGTTCTGCCTGTTTTCGTTTTTGGTACAGAAGTGCATCTACTGCCTTGTTTCCGGTCATATCAATGCCAGACTCCAGACCGCTTTCTTCCATTTTTTTCAGATAATCGCCCAGCTTTTCCCAATCTTTGCTCAAATACAGCCCCGAGAGGGCAATGATATGGTTTTTCATATCGTGCCGCAGCCGTTTGGACTGCACGTACTGCTCTTCTAACATTTCATATACTGCAATCTGTGCATAGTATTTGCTGCTCTTTTCCTGTTCCAGACAGATGCGATCCATTCCAAACACGTAAAATCCGGCGGCAAGCATGGACAAGCCTGTCAGCACGCAAATCTCCGTATGGCTGAATATCTGGTCATAATAAAGTCCCATGCTATTTTGGCTTTTGACCATAATGCCATTTGCCGCACCCCAATTTGCCACATCGGTTACGGCTGTCAGCCCCAGCAGCGGCACAGCTAATGTGACATACCATTTCCCGGATTTTCCAATCGAGTAGGGAAGATGTTCCCTGCTCGCTGTGTGGGGCGCATGCTGCAAAGCATCTATATACATGATACGCCCCTGTGCACCAAAGACAGATGACAAATGCTTTGACATCCAACATACAACCGCTATCACGACCACATAACTGCCCCAGAGAATAAGTTCGCTTTCCCAATTGGCTAAAAACAGTTCCGACGTCTTTTTTTCTGTATGCCGAAGAAATAAAACCAGACAGGTAAAAAAAGAACTGCAGAAATTTCCCAGCAAGGTAAGCACCGTGAGCAGCATAGCTGCTGCCAGAAATTTTTTCTCTTTGTCTGCCCGAAACAGCAGCAACACCAGTCCCATAAAACATATATGCCACAGCATGATAAGAAAAATGTACGGAATCGGATGCTGTCGGTTCACTAAATTGAAAAGCAGCCAGCCGCAAAAGGAGAAAATGACAAATAACAGCTCCTTCATTTTGGTAATCTTTAGATATTTTCTGCAGAAATAATCTGCTGCACACAGATAGCCCAGACAGCGTGCCGCCGCAAAAATAAACTCCGTGTAATCTGACATCTGTTTCATAGAATTCCTCCGTTTTTCCTCATAAACTGAAGTATTTCCCGGCAAAATTCTTCGTACCTTCTTTTTGCGATTATGACTTTTTCTCCATTTTCCAGAATGGCTTCCTGCCTGTTGTACACATCCACATATTTTAAATTTATGAGATAACTTTTATGACATCTGAAAAAACCTCTGTCCCGCAGTTTGTCCTCTAAATCTTTGATCCGTTCATAATAGGTGAAAATGCCTTCTGTTCCGTGGACATCTATCATTCTTCCTTTTATCTCAAAATAATAGATGTCATCCAGAAATATTTTCTTTTTCTGCCGTTCCCTGTTTACAATGATAAATTCCTGGGAACGGCTTTCTGTTTTCAAAACGGCTTTTTGCAATACCGTTTTCAGTTTCCGGTCATCAACGGGTTTTAACAGATATTGAAACGCTTCTACATCATATGCCTCAAATACATATTCTCTGCTGGAAGATATAAAAATAAGAATCCTATCAAATGCTTTTTTGCGAAACATCTGTGCCGTCTGCATTCCGTTTAAGTCACTCATCAGAATATCCAGAAAAAGAATGTCAAAGCTTTCCGCCGACTGCAGCAGTTCTTTTCCGCTGCGAAACTGGCGGATGATGCATGGTATTTTCATTTCTTCTAATATGTCTTTGATTTTTCCTGCCATGCGGCAGCATTCTATCACTTCATCATCACATACTGCGATTGACAACATTTTGACCACCTGCCTTATATGGGTTGGTATATGGTATATATCGGCAGAAATATGCACCGTGTTTTACTGCTGTTATAAGCGGCTGTTTTGTTGTAATGAGCGTATGTCCTTGCTTTTTGCCCTTATCCTATTTGCGAAAATGTGGAATGCTGGCGTCTGTAGGTATCATTATCTTTTTGGTTTAATTCCTGCTGAACCTGTTTTAATTTTTTCTCCAGCTCCCTGACCTTTTCTTCATCCCCGGAGGCTGTTCTGATCTGCTGCTCTAACTGTTGTTTCTGCTCTTTTAGCTTTTTTATTTCCCTGTCCACCTGATCCGTACTGCCGATACATATTTCTTCATCCTCTTCTGCACTTTGGAACTTCACGCTGGGGCTGTCGGATTTTTTTGGATCATCAAACAACACTTTCGGATTGCCGTTTTCGTCCTGTCCCATACGATATAGCCCACTTGGTCTGCGGTCTGATTCCTCACTGCTGATATATGCATCTTCCGGGACGGGAATTTTATCATTTTCAGTTTCCCTGACTTTATTCTGCCCTTCCTGCAGCTTTTCCGCATAATGATTTCTGTACTCCCTGTAATTACTGCTTACTTCCATTGACATAAACCAGTCCTCCTACTTGAATATTTATAGTTTTCTATCCGTACATCGTATCACAGGTCACTACGTCCCTTATTTGCAATATGATGTACTAACTGATTCGTCATTACTCCTGCTGCATGTAACCGGTTTGCCGTGAAATGCTTTCTCCCTGCTGTGGAATGACTACAAGCACACTTAATACAAATACTTCCCCTTCCGTTTTGATTTCCATTGCTCCATGATATTTTTCTGCAACTGCTTTGATATTGCTAAGCCCTGTTCCGCTGCGGATTGTTTTCCTGCCGGTATAACTGTTTTCTATTTCCATAAGCAAAAAATCCCCCTGAACTTTCCCTGTCACACGAATCCATTTTTGTTTTTCATTACGGATTTGATTGCAGGCAGAAATGGCATTATCCAAGGCATTTCCCAAAATAATGCAAAAATCCATATCACGGATTCCACAGGGATATGGAACAAGCATGGAACACTGCACTTGAATTTGTCTGTCTTTTGCAATTCCTAATTTATTTCCGAGGAAAATATCAAGCACCGGATGATTGGTACTGACCGGAAAGGACAGGTCTGCCGTCAAATGTTCCATTTCCCCTACATACTGCAATGCTTCTTTTTCTTTTTGGTTTTCCAACAGTTCCTTTATCACTGTGACATGATTTTTTATATCATGCCGGAAGGATTTTGTTTTTTCATAGCGTAATTTTACTTCTTCCACATACTGATTTAAAAAATTTGCCTGCATTTCTAATAATGCCGTTTCCTGATGTAGCCGGAAACTTTCTGTCAGTTTTTTATAAGTAAATATAATGCAAAACAAACTGACGATTCCCAATGTCTGCATGAACAGCATGGAATAAGGACTGACACCCGTCAGCCCTTCGTTTTTTTCTATGAAAGATGTGTTTCCATACACATTTGTATTGATGAACCCACTTACTAAAAATATCAAGAGAGCCGGCATTAGTATCATAAATGCATAGTTTCTGTCAACGATTTCCTCCCCTGTGCAGCATCGTTGTATCACCTTGGCACACAATATCGACAATGCAAGGGCAGACAGATTTCCCACTCCCATAAAAATTAAGCCGAACAGTATTGGATTTTTTTCAAAAATCACAGGAAACAGAATCGTGGACAATGAATTAACAAAGCCAAAACATAAATTCATAATTTCAACTGCCACAACTGCATACAGCACAGACAAAACCCACTTTATCTTCCAGAATATTTTTCCTGCTGCCATAAGCAATAAGATAAATGCCAAAAACTCCCAGATGCCGTCTAACGGAAGGGTTGTCAAAATGACTGTCCCAAATACGGCAAACAATGTGCCATAGAGCCATTTTACCTTTTTTTGCAAAAATCCTGTATAAAAATAAAATCCTGCAAATATCTGAAAACCAGCCATAATGTATACGTTAAATAAGTCCAGACAATCTATCATTTCACAATCTCTACTCCTTCATATACTGTAAAATCACCTTTGAAAATTCCTTTCTTCTAAGGCGTGACACAGGAATTTCCAGTCCGTTTGCCATATATGCCATATTATTTTTATAGCTTTTCAGATAATTCAGGTTTATCAGATAACTTCTGTGGCATTTGAAAAATCTCTTGTCCAGCTTTTTTTCCAGATTTTCAATTCTGTCATAGTAATCCATGACTTCTCCTGTTTTTAGGTGCAGATATACTTTTCTGTCTATGATTTCACAATAGATGATATCTCCAAAAGAAATGATGCTGCTTTCATGCCCTTTTTGAATCAATAAATTTGCTTTTTCGTTGCTTTGCATGGAAAGCAAAAGACGTTCCATTGTCCTTAAAAAATCTTCTTCTTTTACGGGTTTCACCAGATAATCAAAAGGAGATACCTCAAAGGATTGAAATACCATTTCTTTTAATATTGTGATGAAAATCAGAAAGCCCTGATAATTTTCTGCCCTTAATCTTCTGGCTGTTTCCATTCCGTTTATTCCCTGCATTTCAATATCCAGAAAAAGAATGTCTGTTTCTGTCACGGATTTTAGAAGTTCTTCTCCGGAGGAATACTGCAAGATGGAAATTTCTATTTTTTTCCTGGTGAAAAAATCTTTGAGCATTTTTTCAATTTTTTCTGACATGTATTTTTCATCG
>CAYQRG010000022.1:11854-16043 GCA_964419645.1 uncultured Eubacterium sp. | reverse complement strand
CTTCCCAAGCTGAGGGGGTGGGTTCGACTCCCATTATCTGCTTAAAGTCTGGAATACGTTATTTGCAAGAGACTTGCGGCGTATTCCAGATTTTTTCTTCATTTTGTTTTTACAGAGGTTAGATTAATAGGGATTTGTGTTACAGACAAAGCTTGAAATGCTTTTGGGGTTATGATTATTGGCCAATTAGAAATTCTTCGTACAGTTGATTTCTGTATTCTCTATCTTGTGTAACTCTGATTATATCCTGTGACCGCTCATTTTCCATTAACTTTGTAATTAGCTTGGAGAGTTTGTTTTCGCCCTGTTCAATACCCTGTTCAATGCCTTCTCTCTTTATTGTTTTTGCCTCATATTCCAAAACTTTTCCGCCCATGATTGCTTTCACTCCCCTATCTAAACAGCCATACTATTAAATAAATGTGGTTTTGGTATTTCTTCACCATCTTCTAATGCTGTTTCAATCCACAAGTCAATAACATCTTGTGCAGCCTTTACCGCTTCTTCTGGTGTTTTTCCATCTGCCATACATCCAGGTAATTCAGGAACTGAGACAATATAGGATTGATCTTCTTCTGACCATGACATAATCATAGAATATTTAGGCATTTAAAACCCTCCTTATAATCCATATTTTTCAAATAGCATTCTAACTTGTTTTACTTGATAAGCTTTTGCTTTATTTCCTAACGGTTGTATTACAATTCTCTCTAAGATATCATCACGCTTAAATACATGATGATCTCCTTTGATTCTCTCACGGAATCCATAAGAAAGAATGAGACTCCTAAAATCAGTAAAGCGAATATTACGATCGCTTTTTCCGCTCATTACCATATCATATGTATCCCTTGCCATATTGATTTACTCCTTATACTTTTTCTATTATATCAGAATCCGTTGTTTCTTCAAGTTCTGTTTCAAATATGTTTGTTCTTCACATACCAATTTGCCGCAGCGAATCTTCCTGCCTCTTTTTTTGTTATCCTGTTAAATTAAAACTTTTATTTCTCCTTGACAGTAACCGTCATCCGTTCCTTCGTGCCGTCTTCTTTGGCATAAATGTATGCTTTGCCCGCAGCTTTTGCCCGGATTTTCCCGTTTTGGTCAACAGAGGCGACGTTTTGATTGGAACTGGAGTATTCTGGTTTGTTTTTAGAAGAAACGGTAACTTTTGCCTGGTATTGTTCACCCACTGTCATGGATATGCTTTCCTTTTCAAATTGAATTTCCGGTTTCTTTACGGTGATCTCACAGGTTTTACTGACGCCGTCTACCGTAACGGTGATTGTGGCTGTTCCGTGTTTTACGGCAGTTACCAGGCCTTTGTTATCTACAGTAGCGACGCTTTTTTTGTTGCTTTTCCATTTGGGGGTGTTTTTAGAGGAAGAGGTAACAGAAAGACGGAGTGTCTTTTTCCGATAGAGAGACGCAGAGCTTTTGCTCAGTTTGACAGATGGCTGTTTGACGGTTACCTTGCATTTGACAGAGGTTTTGTCTGCCGTCACTGTAATAGAGGTTGTTCCGGGTTTTTTGGCAAAGATTTTGCCGTCTTCATCCACGGAAGCAATACTGGATTTGGATGATTTGTAAGTGACCGGATGCCCGGTAGATGTAGTGGCCTTTAGTTTTTTGGATTCTCCGGCCTCTAAAGAGATCTGTTTGTCGCTTAATTGAATTGTGGTCTTTTGGACTGTCACTTTACAACTGGCCTCTCCGTTTTTGATCTTAGCCGTGATGGTTGCGGAACCGGATTTTTTGGCAGTAATCTTTCCATAGGTATTTACGGAAGCAACTGCAGAATTGCTGGAAGAAAACGAAGGTTTTTTTCCGGTGGAAGTAACTGCGATCAGATTGCAGGTATCACCGATCTTCATGGTTTTGGAATATTTATCCAGCAGAATAAATTCATATCCGCTTGACGCAGATACATCCATTATACATGGTTTGGAAACAAGCAGCATGGAAATCATGCAGAAAACAGCCAGAACTGTTTTTAAGATTTTTTTGTTGTGTGGCATAGAATTCCTCCCTTTCATCTGGCAGGAATGCCACGGCAAATTGGCTTGTTGGAAATATATCATAGAACAGGATATTTGTAAATGAGTAAAACTGTACAAAATAGCAGGAGGAATTTTTGTTTAATGTTTACTCAGGACTGCGCATTTACTGCTTATCATAGTAGAATCCGGCTCAGAGCGGCGAGCCGGATTTTTAGCAAATTTTACCATATATATTCCGAAGGGAAATACAAGATCCATTCATTTAAAATTCCCATAGCCATTGCAAAAACCATCAGGACGACCAGCATAAATACGGCTCCCTTGTCATAAACGAATTCTGCTGCATTTCTATAATTTCCCACCAGTATCTCAATTCCCAGCATAATGAAAATACAGGGCCAGAGACGAAAAATGTTCCAGAAATTCAAATATGGTATCAGTGTATGAAGCAAAAATAAAATTCCAAATAAAATAAATGAAATGCCGCAGGTGACCGTACCGATGCGATGTGTTCTTTTTTCATTTTTCATTTCCATGTGCACTCTCCTTTAAATCTGCATCCTCAAGAACCTTCTTTTTTCCACGGATCATCATAATGCCGAGTATGATAATGGCAATGCCCACACAGATTCGGGGAATTTCATGAGTGAAATATGTGAGATACGAAAAAGTTTCCCAGGGCAGGATATCACGCAGGATAGACAGGCAGCTTTCCCAGGTCAAAACAATTCCTGCAAAAATCAGGACAATAGCCAATATTTTTTTGTTTTGTTTCACAAAATCTGTCTGGTTTGCGACAAGGTCGGAATCGAAGAAAAGATAACGGTCCTCTATGGAATAAAATTCTTCTTCCGAAAGGCTGGCGAGGTTGTGTACATGGAAAAAACTGTAAAACCAGACAATAACATCAACTATGACCAGGGAACCAAGCCACAGTGAAGAGGCTATAAAAATAATAGCAAAAAACAGTGACATCAGACTGACGCCCATTTTCATAAATCCCATATACATTTCTCCGGCGCCCGGGATCAGGGAGAAGAAAAATCTCCATAGTGAATTTTTTTTGTGTGTCATTTTAGTCATCCTCCTTTATAAAAATAGAATTGGCAGTATCGTTTATAAAGTTACAGAATTGCGCTGTTTTTTCGTTCAGGCCTTCTATGAGAGAGTGTTCGTTTTTATAAAAAACAGCAGCATTATTTGGAAACCGGTCATATTGAGCCGGATCCGGAAGCAAAAATAAAAGTGCAATGGCAGCCGCAGCGCCGGCTGCTACTTTGGCGCTGAAAATAAAAAAGGCATTTTGCTTTTGCCGGGAAAGGGATTCTTTTTTGGATACTTTGAAAAGAATCTGCTCTTTTAAATAGGAAGGAGCTTTTAAAAGAGGCTCTTTTTCTACAGATTCTATCAATTCCATTAATTCCGTTTCACTTAAATATTCTTTCTCATTCATAGGTATCACGCTCCTTTTCATAGCGTTTTCGAAGCATTGCTCTGGCCCGGTAGATTTGCGTTTGTACCGTTTTTAAATTTTTGTTCTGCTTTGCTGCAATTTCATCCGGTGATCTTTCTTCGTAAAAATAAAGTCTGGCGACTGTGTCATAGGGCGGTTTCAATTCCTGGCAGCGTTTTAGGAGTGTCGTTTTGACCTCCCGGGCTAAAAGCGCATCCTCAGGTGAGGGAGAGCTGTCCGTTCTGCCTTCAAAAGCTTCATCGGCAGAAGGAATCTGGCGTCTGCCGGCAGATTTTAAATAATCAATGCATTTGTTAGAGGCAATCCGACAGAGGTAGGCTTTTTCATTTTGGCCAATAAAGGAATCCATATGCCGGTAGGCGGATAAAAAGGTCTCTTGTGTCAAATCTTCTGCTGCGAAATAATCACCGGTCATCTTGCAGCAGATGGAAAATATGAGATTTTGATAAGAATCGATCAGTTCTTCAAAATGATGTTTGGCATTGATTTTATCCACCCCCTTTACCACACTCATATTATATAACGAGAAGAATGGATAAAAATCTTCAGATATGTTTAAAATTTTTTTAAATCAGAAAAAATAAAAATAGCCACTGTAGACTCTTTGTTTAACATAAATTTTATACTTCAAAACTAGTAATGCTATTTTTTTCTTTAGGATTAAACTTAATGTTCTTTAAATAGAGAGAAAAAAGTTGAGAAAACAGATTAC